>DASVBM010000136.1:0-3332 GCA_036375835.1 Chitinophagaceae bacterium
TGACGATCGAAGGCAACGCCACACAATATAAATATTACCCGAGCGTATCCGGAATCACGGTCATCAGCGACAGGAGTGCATTCACCGCCACCCGCGCAATCGACAGCAACGTATTTACCGTGCCACTGAACGATCGTTATCAACAGTATAAGATCCCCTTTAAAACAAACAACGGTCAGCTCAACATCGGGATACTGGAAGCCGCCTGCGGGAAACCAGTTGAACCTGTTTCCGTTCCCTCAATATCCGGCTTTTCGGTGATCCGCTCCCAGCCGCTGGATTCCCTGCTCAGGCTTATGATGCACCGCAGCGATAATTTCTTTGCAGAACAAACACTGCTGATGCTCAGTAACGAGATGACAGGTGTGATGAACGATGCAAAGATCATCGACAGCTTACTGAAAACCGATCTAAGTGACTTGCCCCAGAAACCACGGTGGGTGGATGGTTCCGGGCTCAGCCGCTACAATCTCTTCTCGCCGGACGATATGGTGGCCGTACTCACCAAAATGAAAACTGAATTTGACTGGAACCGGATTACCACCATTCTGCCAACAGGCGGCGAAGGAACCTTGACCAGCTACTATAGAAGTTTGAAGGACCGCTTCTTTGCGAAAACCGGCACGCTCAGCAACAACATCGCTTTGAGCGGGTTTCTTGTGACAAACAGGAATAAGACCCTGGTCTTTTCCGTGCTCGTGAATAATCACATGGGTAACACCACGCAGATCAGGAAGGCGGTAGAAAAATTCCTGTACCAGGTTGCAGAGCAGAATTAAACATCTTACTTTCCAAACATCCGGTCAAGATAATCTTCCTTGAATTCCAGGTAAGTGGGACTTCCCGTTGGTGTAACATTTGGCGTGCTGCAGCGAAACAGGTCTTCCAGCAGCGCATACATCTCTCTTTGTTGCAACGGGCGCCCCGCTTTAATGGATTGCTGACGGGCCATACAGCGAACCAGCTTCTCTCGTTTTGAGAATTTCATATCACTGCTGAAATGCTTGAACTGTTCCAGCAGTAGTTCAATCGAATGTTTTTCATTGCCCTGTATGACATCTGCCGGGGTACCCTGTATCACGAAGGTGTTGGTACCGAACTCCTCTATCTCAAAACCAATTACCGCAAGTTCCGGCATCAGGTCTTCCAGTAAGATCGCATCGGGCGTAGCCAGTTCGATTGTAACGGGAAACAGGCTTTTCTGTGTAGACATCCGCTTTCCAAAAGCTGTCTCGCTGTATTTCTCATACAAAACCCGCTCATGGGCAAGTTGCTGGTGTACCAGAATGAACCCTGCGCTAGTGGCGGCTATGATATAGGTATTGTGTAACTGCAGCAACGGACTGTCAAGCAGCCTTATCTCCTGCGTACGGTGCCGCATCCCCGAGATCAGGTTCAGCGTGTCGCCTGGCAGTTGCGGCGGCACCGGGTCTTCAGTAGTTTCAGGCGCGGCTTGCCTTGAGCCCTGCGTTCCCGTGAAAAATTCTTTCCAGTGTTTCAGCTCGCTTTTCTCGTTGGGCTCAATAGCGTGGGCCTGGTTCTTCTGCGTGAAGGTTTTATACAACGAAGACCCCGAAGTGGCTTCCTGCTGGTCGGTGGTAAATGGCTTACTCACCGCATCGAGTGATTGTATCTCAGGATTCAGGCTGAAATCAAGCGAAGGCGCTATGCTGAACTGCGCCAGGGCGTGTTTGACTGCCGCCTGCACAAAAGCATAAACAATCTTTTCGTCTTCGAATTTGATCTCCTGCTTGGTAGGATGCACATTGATATCCACCTGCGACGGATCGAGATCGATAAACAATACATAAGTAGGAAAGCTGTCACGCGCGATCATATCTTCAAACGCGCTCATCACCGCGTGGTTAAGGTAGGGGCTGCGGATAAACCGGTTATTGACGAAGAAATACTGGTCGCCCCGCGTCTTCCGCGCCGTTTCCGGCTTCCCCACGAAACCGTAAATATTCATGTAATCGGTGTCTTCCTTAACACTCACCACTTTAGCGTTGTACTGATTACCCAGCAGCTGGATAATCCTTTGTTTAAGACTGCCTGCTTCCAGGTGAAATACCTGTTGCCCATTACTGGTGAGTGTAAAAAATATACCCGGGAAAGACATGGCAACGCGGATGAACTCATCTACGATATGCCGCATTTCGGCTGCATTGCTTTTCAGGAAGTTCCTGCGTGCCGGCACGTTGAAGAACAGATTCTTCATGCAGATATTGGTGCCGCTGTTACAGGTGCATGGCTCCTGTTTCCTGACAATACTGTTCTCGATTTCTATATAAGTACCCAGTTCGTCTTCACTGCGCCTTGTTTTAAGTTCCACCTGGGCTACCGCTGCGATTGACGCAAGTGCCTCGCCGCGAAACCCCATTGTTTTGATACGAAAAAGGTCATCAATATCGCGGATCTTACTGGTGGCATGCCTTTCGAAAGCCATCCGCGCGTCGGTTTCACTCATGCCGGCACCGTTGTCGATTACCTGTATAAGCGCCTTTCCTGCATCATTTACATTCAGCCTGATTTCTGTAGCTCCTGAATCAACCGCGTTTTCCAGCAGCTCTTTTACCGCACTGCCCGGACGCTGGATCACCTCGCCCGCTGCAATCTGGTTTGCTATATTGTCCGTTAACAATTGTATAATATCTGCCACCTGCCTTTATTCTGGCGGTAAAAATAGCCCATTTGCCGCGGAGCCCTGTTTCTTAATTCCTATTTAAGCAGGAAATCTTAAACACTACGTCTACCTTACATATCCAATTGAAATGAGAATGAAATTCCGAGTAATCGTATTGGCCGGACTGTCGCTGGCCACACTTAGTTCCTGCAAAAAAGCGGTGGAAAACGTTAAAGGCCGGTTTGGTGCGAACGCACCCAAAGACCAGTTTGTGGATCACATCATTGCGCAGGGCACACACAACTCTGATAAGAATGCCTATAAGCCCGTAAATACCAGTGAAATGAAATTCAAGGTGATCTTTGACAACTCCGCTGTTTACAGCACCGTAGACCCCTGGAACCAGGGCGACATTAACAAACTCTATGGCTTTTCGGATAACAACCAGGACCACCATACCAACAGTGCACGTATCGGTTGGCGGTGGTTTGAAAATCAGCTGCAACTGTTCGCCTATGTGTACAACAATACCGTTGAGTCGGATAAATTGATCGCCGCCGTTCCACTGAACCAGGAAATCAGCTGCAGTATCCGTGCGGCCGGTGACCAGTATATTTTCACAGTAAATGGCACTACTGTTTCAATGTCGCGGGCATCAGCCACGCCTGAAGCGACCGGTTACCAGTTATATCCTTATTTCGGTGGTGAC
>DASVBM010000270.1:0-22518 GCA_036375835.1 Chitinophagaceae bacterium
GCAGACTTCCAGATGTTGTATGAAGAAGAAAAAGCAAACATCGGCTCAACCGAGGTGTTCGATTATACAAAATGGCAGAACAACACCGACTGGATCGATGCGCTTACACAAACCGGCAATTTCACAACGAGCAATATCAGCGTAACCCAGGGTACAGACCGGAATCGTTTCTACATGGGATTCGGATATACCAAAGACGAAGGCATCGTGATCCATGAGAAACTCGAAAAGTTCCAGTTATCGCTGGCTGATGAGATGAAGCTGGCAAAGAATTTCAAGCTGGGCTTTAACCTTGCAGGTTCCCGTACGCGCTACCCGAATGACGGATCAGGCGCCTTGCAGGACGCGCGGAGAATTGCCCCGATCGTTAGTTCAGGTACCACGCCTTATCGCCTGAAGCTGTATGGCGACAGTGCAAGCTATAACCTGTATTCGGTACTCCCTACCATCCAGAATACATTGCAGAACCCGTTGCTGATCAGGGAAAACACCTGGGATAAATATATAGGCCGGGAAACGCGAATGGTCGGCAGCGTTTATGCTGACTGGAACCTGACCACTAACCTCAACCTGCGTTCCACGATATACGGTGATTTCAGTTGGGTGAACAGTACGAGCTATAACCCGCTCTATGCAGGTTACAACCCGGCAGACGGGAAAGCGATCGTGGTCAACCCCATCACCCGCGTTGCTGTATCGGAAGATCGTTACAATAAATGGCAGCAGGATCATATCCTCACCTATAAGAAAAGCTTCGGGGCGCATGGACTCACAGCAACCGCAGGCTTTACAACATACTTCTTTGGGGCGAATTTCCTGAGAGCGAACACCAGGCAGGATTTATCCGGCGACCCGATCCCGAATGACAAGACGTTCTGGTATATCGACAATGGTTTCAATGATCCTTCGTCAAACCAGTCGTCGTCCGACGCTGTTGAAAGGACAACGGTTTCCGGCTTATTCCGGGTGCTGTATAATTACCAGTCCAAATACATGCTGAACGTTTCTTACCGCCGGGATGGTTCTTCCGTGTTCAAGGCAAACGGTAATACCTGGGATAATTTCTGGGCTGTTGGTGCCGCCTGGGAGATCTCGAAAGAGAAATTCATGGACGACCAGAACTTTTTCAATTTCCTGAAGTTGAAAGCGAGCATCGGCGTATTGGGCGGTCAGAACACCTATGGTTACGACTACCCCTTGTACCCGCGTCTTGCTGCAGGGAACTCAGCCGTGTTCGGAACAAACATTTACACTGCTTATGTAAATGATTACACCCCGGATCCGAACCTCCATTGGGAAAAGAACCATGCGAAGGAGATCGGCGTTGAATTCAATACGCTGAAGAATAAACTGCACGTTGAACTGAATTACTATGACCGCCTGACAAAAGGTTCACTCGCGTTCCTGATGCTGCCCAGTGGCAAGTTCCAGCTGGGTAACTACGGAGATATATCGAACAAGGGTATCGAAGCGCTGGCCACCTGGACGCATATGCTTACGAGGGACCTCTCGTTCAGCATCAGCGGTAACATCACCACCTTCAAAAACGAGGTAAAGGCATTCGGTACGCCGCTGGCTGCTTCGGAGCAGACACCGAACCAGACTGAAGTGGGTTACCCGATCGGTTACTTCTATGGCTATATAGTGGATGGCGTTTACCAGTCATATGCGGATAAACTCGGTTCTCCGAAAGTGATCGGTTATGAATACGGTCCGGGAGACCTGAAATACCGCGACGTAAACGGCGATGGAAAGATCGATACCAAAGACCGGACGATGATTGGCAACCCCACACCAGACTTTATATATGGAGGATCTGTGTCACTGGGTTATAAGCAGTTTACGCTGGACATCGACGTGAATGGCTCCTATGGTGCCGACGTGTACCGGATCTGGGGAAGTTCGGAACTTCCGTATTCCCGTTACAACTATGCATCCTTCAAGCTGAATCGCTGGCATGGAGCCGGTACCTCCAACTGGGTGCCAATTCTTGGTGACAACCACGCCATCAACAGGCTGCCTTCTACCTTCGGCATTGAAGACGGAAGCTATTTCCGTATCCGGAACGTACAGCTGGCTTATACTTTTAACCCGGCAGGTTTATCTAAAATGCATATTAAGAGCTTACGCGTATTTGCAAACGTTCAGAACCTGAAGACCTTCAAGAACAACTCGGGATATACCCCTGAGTTTGGTGGAAGCCCGACGGCGTTTGGACTTGATTACGGCGACGGCCCTGTACCGATGATCGTAACAGGCGGTATCAACGTGAACTTTTAATTTTTAATACCATTAATATGAAATACAGTACAAAGTATATGAAATGGGTTTTGCTCCTGGCACTACCCGTTGCCATAGTCTCGACAGGCTGCCAGAAGTTCCTGGACAAAAGGCCACTTGAGGCAACACTGAGCGACCTCAACCAGGGTGGCGTTGAAGGACTTGCCCTGGGTTTATACGGCGCCATACGCAACCCGGATGAAGGGGGCGTGGCCTGGGGGCATATCCCCTTCCTCGCGATCCATAGTTTCCGAGATGACGACGCAATGAAAGGAAGCTCTGCAAGTGATGGCGCTGACTGGGCGGTTATCTACGATAACTTCCAGTACAGTAAAGATCACTGGAGCACCAATATCTATTATGAAAGGAAGTACAAGTTCATTGACAACTGTAACATTCTGATTAAGACAGTTGACTCATTGAAGCTTACTGATCCGGGTTCCATGATCAACCTGGCCGAAGCGAAGTTCTTCAGGGCGCTGGCTTATTTTGACCTGGTAAGAACATACGGAAAAGTGCGCAAGGTGGATTTCCCTGTAAAAACAAACGCGCAGGTAAATTCACTTCCGAAGAGTGACGAGTCGGTGATCTATGCACTGATCGATACTGACCTGAACTTCGCAGAGCAGTACCTGCCGCTGAACTGGAATAACGCGCTGGGACTGAACAAATACCCCGGCCGGTTAACAAGAGGCGCGGCGCAGACGCTTCATGCAAAAACACTTTTGTATCGCCAGCAATGGGGAGCTGCACTGAACCTGTTGAAGCAGGTGATCGCTTCTAACCAGTATAAACTGGAAGACAAATACAAGTATGCGTATAACGAAGAAGGTGAAAACGGGCAGGAATCCATCTTCGAGATACAGGCTCATACGCCTCCGGGTGCTTCCGGAACGGCGCTCAGTCTTTACAGCTTCTGGGGAACGTCACAGGGCGTTCGCGGTAGTGGTGACTGGGATCTGGGCTGGGGATGGAATACGCCCACGCAAACGCTTGTTGACGCTTACGAATCCGGCGATCCGCGTAAAAACTACACCATCCTGTTCACCGGACAGTCGGATGACCCCGACCATGGCGGATATGGACGCACGTTACCCACCGGTTTACCGCGCCTTTACTGGAACAAAAAAGTATACGTGAACCCGGCGCGGCAACAGGAAACCGGCGATATTCATGGAGCGGGCTTCCTGAACCAGCGGATCCTGCGTTACGCCGACGTACTGCTGATGGCTGCAGAAGCTGCCAACGAGATCGGTGGAGCAACGAATGAAGCGCTCGCTGCCGAATACGTTGAGAAGATCAGGAAACGTGCAAGGGAAAACACCACTGCGCTTCCTTATATTCCTTTCGTCAGCCAGTCACAGATGCGCGATGCAATCAAAAAAGAACGGAGGATTGAATTTGCAATGGAAGGTGAAAGGTTCTTTGACCTGGTAAGGTGGGGCGACGCAACAACAGTGCTTGGAGCCCTCGGTTACCAGCCAAGGAATAAATACCTGCCCTTACCGCAGCAGGTGATCGACCAGTCCGGTGGCGCCCTGGTACAAAACCCCGATTACCCGTGATAGATCAGCCGGCTGCGGCAACTGCGGCCGGCTATTCAACATCTGTTCAGAGATAAAACCTAACAAATGAAATTCAAAAATATTCTGACAACAAAGTCCCTGCTGATTGCAGGTATGGCGCTTGCGATAGCAGGCTGCCGTAAAATGGACAGGCCGGAGCTGGGCAATTACCCGGTAGACGCGAACGCACCGGGCGGTCCGCTGAAGTTTTATGTTGCGTTTGACGGCACCTCCAGCGATGCATTGATGAACGCGGTGGACAGCGTGCGTGCTGCCTTCCCTTCCGAAAACCCGCTTAGTTCCGTGACCGGTGTAAGCGGCAAGGCGGTAAAGGGTGAAAACAAAAAGTTCATCAAGTATGCGAAACCGAATGACTGGGCTACCACAGCCAAGTCGGCTTCGATCTCCTTCTGGTATCGCAGAAACGGCCAGACGCAAAACAACACCGGCACAAACGGCCCTGAGTATATCATGAGCTTTAAATCAAACAGTGGCCATTGGTCCGGTGCAAGCCTGTTGTTGTTCCTGGAAGGGAACAATGCTGCAGGTGCCGTAAAGGTGATGATCGCTGATAAGAACAATGCGGATAACTGGTTTACCTGGGAAGGTGGAAACACCATTGCCGGCCTGCTGGACAACCAATGTCATCATATCGTGCTCACGTATAATAACACGAACAGCACAATGATCCTTTATGTAGATGGTATTGCCAATCCGAACACCCGCAGCTGGGGTACGCACGGCGACCTGAATATGGACAACAATGCTATTACCGAAGTGCGGGTAGGCGCAGGTCCGGGTACAAACTATGATACAGACGACTGGCTTTCTTCTACCTGGAAAGGCGAGATCGACCAGTTGAGGCTGTACAACACGGTACTTACTCCGGCCGAGATCAACACTTTGTATACAAACAAGAAATAGTTGTTCCGATGAGTATTTAATTATCCCGGCCAGAGACCTGGCCGGGATAATTTGTAACCTTTCTGTGTTTGGGCTGATCGCCCGGTTAATTAGATGGTTATGGAAAAAAAGGTTGCCTTTATATTATTTACGATCACTACGCTTTTAATCTCGTCCTGTTCCAAAAAAACGACGGGTGGCGGGGGATCGACACCTCCGACCGATACAGCCAAACCGGTAACCCCTTCGGTGTTCGCGTCGGGATGGGTGACAACAACGAACCAGTCGCAGTTGCTCTCACAACAGTCCGCGCAGAACGGGTTCAGCAATGTTGTGAACGGTTACCCCACTATTCTTGTAGACAGTACCGACAAATTCCAGTCTGTCGATGGTTTCGGCTACACCCTTACTGACGGTAGTGCCGAACTCATCCATGCACTGCCTGCGGCTGCAAGAAATACCCTTTTAAGGGAACTGTTCTCCGCGGATGCGAACGCGATCAACATCAGCTGCCTGCGCATCAGTATCGGTGCGAGTGACCTGAGCGCGGCTCCTTATACCTATGATGACCTGAGCGGTACCGCAACAGATCCGTCACTGGCGTCTTTCAGCATTGCGCCGGCACTGGCACACCTTGTACCGGTGCTGAAAGAGATTATTGCAATCAATCCCGCAATAAAAATCATGGGAAGTCCCTGGACTGCGCCCGCCTGGATGAAGACCAACAACAGCTTTACCGGTGGAAGCCTCAAGCCGGAATACTATAGCAGCTATGCAAACTATTTCGTGAAATACCTGAATGCGATGAAGGCGGAGGGCATCAGTGTTTACGCGATCACTCCACAGAACGAACCGCTGCACGGCGGCAACAACCCCAGTATGCTGATGACCGCCGCAGAACAGAAAGAATTTATAAGGAATCACCTCGGTCCTGCTTTCCAGGCAGCGTCAATTCCAACGAAAATCATTATTTACGATCATAATTGCGATCGCCCCGATTACCCGCTGGAGATCCTGGCAGATGCTTCGGCGAGAAGCTTTGTCGATGGATCTGCTTTTCACCTCTATGCCGGCGATATCAGTGCGCTTTCTGCTGTGAAAAGCGCTCATCCCGACAAACAGGTCTATTTCACCGAACAGTGGACTTCATCCACCGGCGATTTCGGAGGCGATCTGAAATGGCACCTGAAAAACGTGATCATCGGGTCTATGCGAAACTGGAGCAAAATGGCGCTAGAGTGGAACCTTGCGAATGATGCAGGTTTCGGACCACACACCCCAGGGGGTTGTACACAGTGTAAAGGAGCGCTCACCATCAGCGGTTCTTCGGTGGCGAGAAACGTATCATATTATATCGTTTCACATGCTTCAAAATTTGTCCCTGCCGGGTCAGTAAGAATCGGTTCGAACATTTCCGGAAGCCTGCAGAACGTTGCTTTTGTTACACCGGCAGGAAAGAAAGTACTGATTGTTGAGAACGACGGCAGCCAAACACAAAGCTTTAACGTAAAATTCAAAGACCTGTGGTTCACCACTTCCCTCGAAGCGGGCTCGGTAGCCACCTATGTCTGGTAAAAAATAAAGCAGATGCACAGATCGGTGTTTTATTCAATCCTGGCCCTGGTAATCGTCGCGTGCAAAAAAGGAGGGAGTGATCCCGTGCCTCCTGAACCGCCTGCCATGTTTGCGTTGTCGACGGTGAAGGTGGACGGAATTTCTTCAGGAACGAACTATGTAAATGTGAAGTTCAACCCGGTGATCAGGGCAAGCTTTGGCTCCGTTATTAACCGTTCCAGTGTCAGCGGCAGTGTAACGTTTAAAGACAGGAATGGCGCAACAATCAGTTTTGCTACCACGTATGAGAATAACGACAGTACGATTGTCATTACTCCCTCGGCGGCCTTATCACCGCTGACGAAGTATAATATCTTATTTTCAACCGGACTACAGTCGAAGAACGGCGGCAAGCTGAATTCGGATGTAACCATCAGCCTCTTTACACATCTTGATTCAACCCGGAAATTTCCGGCCATTACCGATGATGAGCTGCTGACGCTCGTGCAGCAACAGACGTTCAAATACTTCTGGGATTTCGGTCACCCGGTGAGTGGATTGGCCCGCGAACGGAATAGTTCCGGCGACATTGTCACTAGCGGTGGTTCGGGGTTCGGCATCATGGCGATCATTACAGGCATCCACCGCAATTTCATTACCCGTGCACAGGGGCTTTCCAGGATGCAGACGATCGTTGGGTTTTTAAAGAACACCGCGCAGACATTCAAAGGCGCCTACCCCCATTGGCTGAATGGAAATACAGGACAGGTAATACCGTTCAGCACAAAAGACAATGGTGCCGACCTGGTGGAAACGTCTTACCTGATACAGGGTTTGCTTTGCGCAAGGCAGTATTTCAATGGCAGCGATGCATCGGAAGCAGCTTTACGCAACGATATCAACTTCATCTGGAACCGGGTGGAATGGGATTTTTTCCGGAAGAATAATGAGAATGTACTGTACTGGCACTGGAGTCCGGATTACCAGTGGGACATGAACATGCCGGTGCGCGGCTGGAACGAGGCGCTGATCACTTATGTGCTGGCAGCATCTTCAGCCAGCCATCCCATTCCAAAAATTGTTTACGACAATGGCTGGGCACAGAATGGCGCGATAAAAAACAACAACAGCTACTATGGATACCAACTGCCCCTGGGACCCGCTTACGGGGGCCCGCTTTTTTTCGAGCACTACTCGTTCCTCGGGATCAATCCGAACGGCTTAAGTGATGTGTACGCAAATTATACTACCCAGACACACAACCACACACTGATCAACTATAACCACTGCAAAACAAACCCGAATCATTTTTATGGTTACAGCGATTCAGTCTGGGGACTTACCGCCAGCGATATCCCGAACGGTTATACCGCCAGTTCACCTGCCAACGACATAGGAGTAATTGCCCCCACTGCAGCCATTTCATCTTTTCCCTATACACCCCTGGAATCGATGAAGGCACTGAAATTCTTTTATTATGTACTTGGCGACAAGATCTGGAAACAGTACGGCTTTGTTGACGCGTTCTCACTGAACGATCCCTGGTTCGCAGACTCGTTCCTTGCCATTGACCAGGGACCTGTTATTATTATGATCGAGAACCATCGCAGTGGACTGCTTTGGAACCTTTTCACCAGTTGTCCTGAAGTGAAATCCGGCATGCTCGGGCTTGGCTTCACGGCACCATATTTATAACGATGATGAGACGAATTATAATAGTACCGCTGGTTGCGATGCTGAGTATTTTCAATGCAGCTGCACAGCAGATACCGGTGACGGGTATCGTTCCCGGGCTTTCAGACTCGGCCCTGCTGGATGTAGTGCAGCGGCAGACGTTCCGCTATTTCTGGGATTTCGCACACCCTGCAAGCAATCTTTCGAGGGAACGGAGCAATATTGCCTATGACTATGGCAACGAAGTAGTGACCACGGGAGGAACAGGATTCGGTGTAATGAGCGTTATCGTGGCTACCGATAGAAAATGGATTTCACGGGATACTGCCGCAAGGTTCCTGTTGAAGATGGTAAAATTTCTTTCCAGGGCGGATTCGTATCATGGCGTGTTCCCGCACTGGCTGAACGGCTCCACCGGCAAGACGATTCCATTCAGCCGGAAAGACGACGGCGCAGACCTGGTGGAAACTTCTTACCTGTTCCAGGGTTTACTCTGCGCAAGGCAGTACTTCAATCAAAACAACAGCACAGAACAGGAACTCAGGAATCGGATCAACTGGCTTTGGAACGAAATTGAATGGAACTGGTTTACAAAAGGAGGTGAAGAAGTGCTTTACTGGCACTGGAGCCCGAACAACGGATGGAGCATGAATTTCCCGATCAGGGGATATAATGAATGCCTGATCACCTACATCCTCGCCGCATCAGGCGAAAGGTACCCTGTAAGCGCTGATGTATACCATCGCGGCTGGGCTCAGAGCAACTTCTTCAGGAATGGGAAAACGTTTTACGGAATACAGCTGCCACTGGGCTTCGACTATGGTGGGCCGTTATTTTTCTCGCACTATTCGTTCCTTGGGATAAACCCGCATGGCCTGAAAGACCAATACGCTGATTACTGGGAACAAAACCGCAATCATACTTTAATTAACCGCCAGCACTGTATCGTTAACCCGAATAAGTTCAAAGGATATGGCGAGGACTGCTGGGGACTGACTGCCAGTGACACTTACGATGGCTACAACGCGTTTTCACCTTCCAATGATTTCGGCACCATCACCCCAACCGCCGCGCTATCCGCTTTTCCTTATACGCCTGAATATTCAATGAAAGCGCTGCGGCATTTTTATTATGACCTCGGCAACAGGATCTGGAGCGAGTATGGCTTCACAGATGCATTCAACGAAACAAAGAACTGGTACGCAAAGTCGCACCTCGCTATTGACCAGGGACCCATCATTGTCATGATCGAGAATTACCGGAGCGGGCTGATGTGGAAACTGCTGATGAGTTGCCCGGAGGTACAACACGGTTTAAAGAAGCTGGGGTTTACCAGCCCGGAAATAAAAAACTGAAATGTCAAGACCCGGATTGATTTTATTGTTCCTGTGGCTGGCCGGTAACGTTGCCGGGCAGGACAGTCGCATGTATGAGAAACACTGGCTTATCAATGACGGCGACACCTTGCCCTACCGCCTGCTGCTTCCTGAACAATATGACCCCGGTAAAAAGTATCCGCTGCTTATTTTCCTGCATGGCTCAGGCGAGCGGGGTACCGACAACGAAAAGCAACTGGTACACGGCGCTGATTTGTTTACAAGAGACAGTATCCGGAAAAACTATCCTGCCATCGTTGTGTTTCCCCAATGTCCTGTCAGCAGTTCATGGAGCAATGCAAAATTCCTGTACGATTCTTCGAAAAGGAGGACAGGATTTATCTTCTCAGCCGAAGATCCTCCGACTTTGGCAATGAAACTGCTGCTTGAGCTGCTGCATGAATTAAGTGATAATTATAGCCTGGATAAAAACCGATTCTACGTTGGCGGGTTGTCTATGGGTGGAATGGGAACTTTCGAACTGGTGGCAAGAAAACCAAAGATTTTCGCTGCAGCCTTCCCTGTCTGCGGAGGTGGAGATACCCTTTCCGGAAAAAAACTGAAAAAGACCTGCTGGTGGATATTCCACGGATTGAAGGATGACGTTGTGCCTCCGCAACTCAGCATTTCGATGGCGGATGCAATTCGCCGGCATCATGGCCGGGTGAGACTAAGCCTGTACCCGGAAGCCAATCACAACAGCTGGGACGCAGCTTTTGCTGAAAAGGAACTGCTTCACTGGCTGTTTGCGCAACATAAATGATATGAAAAAACGTTCCCTGCCATTCCTGCTTACAATATGGATACTCGCAGTATCAGACTTTGCCGAGGCTCAGACAAAGCAGACCACCTACTGCAATCCGGTGAACATCGATTATGGTTATACACCGATCCCGGGATTCGCCGCCTGGGGGAGGCATCGTGCAACCGCCGACCCGGTGATCGTCAACTATAAGGGTGATTATTACCTGTTCAGCACAAACCAGTGGGGTTACTGGTGGAGCGCTGACCTTTTGAACTGGAAGTTTATCGGCAGGAAATTCCTGCGGCCCTGGAACAAGTACACCTACGACGAGCTTTGCGCGCCCGCCGTTGGCATTATCGGCGACACGATGATCGTGTTCGGGTCTACCTATACGCGCAATTTCAGTATCTGGATGAGCACCGATCCAAAGTCCAATGAATGGAAACCTTTGGTAGACTCATTTGACATCGGTGGCTGGGATCCTTCATTTTTTACCGATGACGACGGCCGGCTGTACATGTACAACGGCAGCAGCAACCGGTTCCCCATGTATGGAGTGGAACTGGACCGGAAGACAATGCAGCCACTGGGCGCACGCAAAGAAATGTATTTCCTGGAGCAGTGGCGTTTCGGATGGCAGCGATTCGGGGAACATATGGATAATACTTTTCTCGACCCGTTCATTGAAGGCTCACATATGACAAAGTACAACGGAAAGTATTACCTGCAATATGGGGCGCCCGGCACCGAATTCAGTGGCTATGCTGACGGATTGCTTGTCGGTAATGACCCGCTGGGCCCATTTGAACCGATGTCCGATCCGCTCAGCATGAAACTGGGTGGATACGTCAGAGGTGCCGGCCATGGCGCGACCTTCCAGGACAACAATCATAACTGGTGGCACGTAGCCACAACCGTGGTGAGCGTTAAAAACACTTTCGAGCGAAGAATCGCAATGTGGCCCGCGGGCTTCGACAAGGACGGTCAGATGTGGTGTAACACGGCTTTCGGCGATTACCCGCATTACATCCCCTCAGCAGTGAACAAGGAAATTCCGGATAAGTATTCACCGTCTGAATATTTCACCGGCTGGATGTTGCTGAATTACAATAAGCCGGTGCAGGTATCTTCCACGCTGGGTGGTTATGTACCGAATAATGCAGTGGATGAACAGATGAAGACGTACTGGAGCGCTGTATCGGCCGATGCCGGGGAATGGATTCAATCCGATCTCGGCAATGTTTCCACTGTCAATGCCATACAAATTAACTATGCAGACCAGGATGTGGATAGCAACCGTCTCGGAAAATTCAACGGCCAGTTTCACCAGTACCGGGTCTGGTATTCCATAGATGGAAAGAAGTGGAGACTGCTTATAGACAAAAGCAGGAACACGAAAGACGTTCCGCATGATTACGTAGAACTGGATCAACCTGTACAGGCCAGGTTCATTAGACTGGAGAACCTGCATATGCCCACCGGCAAATTTGCGATCAGCGGCCTGCGTGTCTTCGGCCATGGCAATGGGAAACTACCCGGGAAAGTTGAAGGCTTTGTTGTTTTGCGCACAGAAAAAGACAAACGGAGTGCTTTTCTCAAATGGAAGCCGGTGGATAACGCTTTTGCCTACAACATCTATTATGGGACGCAGCCGGATAAACTTTATACCTGCATCATGGTGCATTCGAACAATGAATACTGGATGAAGGCGATGGATAGCCAAAGGACCTATTACTATACTATTGAAGCTATAAACGAAAACGGCAAAAGCGAAAGAACCGCAGTGCTGAAAGTGGAGTGAGCGCGAGCGGGCGGTGTGAGGGGTTTTTAAACGGAACAAAATTGCTGACTATATAAAAAATGAAATCATGGTAAGGAAAATCCTGTTTGTATTACTGATGCTGCTTTCAAGGGACGTGTTTTCGCAGGCAGATCCGAAAATGAAAGCTTTCATCGACCAGCTGATGAGTAAAATGACGCTGGATGAGAAAATCGGGCAGCTGAACCTGCCCACGCCCGGAGGTGGTGTTGCCACCGGTGCGGTAGTAAACAGCGACGTGGAAGCTAAGATCAGGAGCGGTAGTGTAGGCGCTATGTTCGGAGTGATCGGTGTGAACAACATCCGGAGGGTGCAGCAGCTGAACATGAGCAGCAGCCGTTTAAAGATCCCGATGTTTTTCGGGTCAGACGTGATTCATGGGTATAAAACCACCTTCCCGATTCCACTCGCCCTCTCGTGCAGCTGGGATATGCAACTGATTGAACAGACCGCCCGCACAGCCGCAGTGGAAGCCTCGGCTGACGGTCTGAGCTGGACCTTCTCACCAATGGTGGACATTGCACGTGACCCCAGGTGGGGCCGTATCGCAGAAGGCGCAGGTGAGGATCCTTATCTCGGCAGCGCAATTGCAAGGGCAATGGTAAAGGGATACCAGCGTGATCTCAGTTCCAATACCGACATTCTCGCCTGCGTGAAGCACTTCGCGCTGTATGGCGCGGCTGAAGGCGGAAGGGATTATAATACTACTGATATGAGCCGGGTGAAGATGTATGAATACTACCTGCCCCCGTATAAAGCTGCTGTAGATGCCGGCGTGGCCAGCGTAATGACTTCTTTTAACGAGATCGACGGTATTCCTGCAACCGGTAACAAATGGTTATTGACGGACCTGCTGCGGAAACAATGGGGTTTTAAGGGTTTCGTGGTAACAGATTATACCGCCATCAATGAGATGATCAATCACGGCTCGGGTAACCTGCAACAGGTTTCGGCTATGGCGTTACGGGCAGGAACGGATATGGATATGGTGGGCGAAGGATTTCTCACCACGCTCAGGAAATCCTTGAAAGAGGGCAAGGTGACGCTGCAACAGATCGATGCAGCCTGCCGCAGGATCCTGGAAGCGAAATATAAACTGGGGCTATTCAATGATCCTTACCGTTACATCGATTCTGCCAGGGCAGCCAATGAAGTGATGAGCCCCGACAAACGAGTGGTGGCCAGAGCCGCTGCGGTACGTTCGGTGGTGCTGCTGAAAAATAATAACCAGACTTTGCCGCTGAAAAAATCGGGAACGATCGCGCTGATCGGGCCGCTGGCGAACAATAAGAGCAATATGCCTGGAACCTGGGCGGTGAGTGGCGATGCGCAGTATTCGGTCCCCATCCTGGAGGGATTGAAAAACGCAGCCAATGGTATGAATATACTTTATGCAAAGGGGGCGAATATTACTGACGACACCGCACTTGCAAAAATGGCAAACGTATTTGGTGAGAAGGTCGACATCGATCCGCTTTCGCCGGCAGAACTGATTACACAGGCAGTGGAGACAGCAGGCAGAGCCGACGTTATTGTTGCCGTTCTGGGCGAAGCTTCGGAAATGACAGGGGAAGCCGCCAGCCGTTCAGACATCAGCCTCCCGGGAAACCAGCTGAAGTTACTGGAAGCGCTGCGGCAAACAGGGAAACCGCTGATTGTGGTCATGATGAGCGGAAGACCTTTGACGATCGGCAGGGAACTGGAACTGTCAGATGCTTTCCTGCAGGCCTGGTTCCTGGGACATGAAGCCGGAAATGCAATTGCAGATGTATTATTTGGCGAATACAATCCATCCGGGAAACTGTCAATCAGCTTCCCAAGGAACGTAGGCCAGATCCCCGTCTATTACAATCACAAAAACACCGGCCGGCCACAGGAGCCCGGCAGGAAAGACAAGTTCAGGTCGAATTATCTTGACGTGAGCAACGATCCTTTGTTTCCCTTTGGTTTCGGCCTGAGTTATACAAGCTTCAGCTATAGTAATATCCGATTGTCTGATTCTGTGGTGCGTGCAAAAAAACCGGTAACAGCAACCGTTACTGTAAAGAATACAGGAAACTATGATGGCGAGGAAATAGTGCAGTTGTACCTATGGGATGAGGTGGCCTCTGTTACCCAACCGGTAAAAAAGCTGAAAGGGTTTCAGAAGATCGCATTGAAAAAAGGGGAAAGCAAACAGGTGAGTTTCACCATCACCGTGGAAGACCTGAAATTTTTTAACTCCGACCTGAAATGGGTGGCTGAACCCGGAAAGTTCACCGTTTATATAGGTGAGAACAGTGATACCGACCGTTCTGCCGCCATCTGGTATTGATGCTTGTAAAATTGAATCGTCGCAAGCAATCGTGGCCCGCTGTTTCTACGGCGGGCTTTTTTTTAAGGCGGAACCCCCGGAGCAGGAAGCGAAACCAGCGTTTGTCCGAATGATACGATACCCGGGCAAAACTTTCGCCCCGGTCTCGTACCGGAATTATTGAATGATGCGGCCCGGCAAAGGGGATGCGTATATTAACGGAGCCCCAGTACCTCCACACCCTGTTCAAAAACGATATCGACAGGTATTCCCTTTTTGCTGAGTGCATCAAGGTCTGACTGCAGGTCGGGATGTACCACGCCCTTATCAGCCTGCAACTGCGACACGCCTTGCTTGTCACCATTGCCCTGCAAGGTCAGGATCAACCGGCCAAGGTCGTCCATCGCTGTTTTGAAGGCTGCGTAGTTCACCTTGTATTTACCGTCTTTTGTTTTTTCGAAAGCTCCTTTCTCTTTGAAGAAATTAAACGCCAGCATATTCGCTTTTCCGTGGGCTGAACTGGCGCCGAAACGAACGCTGCGCAGAATGCCCGCCATGAACGTGGTATAATAATTTTCAACAGGGCCGGGAAGTTCGCCCCGCTTCACGAGCTCCGACACCATGTACAGGCCAAGAATATCCGCTTTTGCTTCTTCCAGCCAGGATCCCTGCTCCTGGAGCGCAGCGCGAACGGTACCTTGTCCATTCACGGTGTTTTTGATCCCGAGGCCATGCGCAACCTCATGGAACATTACATTGGAAAAGAACGCGTCAAAATTCACCTGGTTTACCTGAGCGGGATCGATCAGTTCGTTTGCGATCGGCATTAATATCTTATCGAATTTCGCCCGCATCGCGTTCTTCAGCTGCGAACGCCGCGTTCCTTTCGTCTGCTGGATTTTTTCATCGTTCGGCAGATTTACCGCTATGGTCTTGCCGCCTGCATTGCAATCACCTGCATAATATACTACGTCATAAGCTGCCAGTTGCGAAGAGGTGCCTGGCGACTCGGCTTTATATTTTGCCTCTACCGGCAAGCCTTTCTGAAGGTCGGGCAACATGGCTACATATTTTTCAAGCCGCCTGGTCCATTCCAGGTCCTTCACCAGCACATAAGCCTCGTAAGAAGTGCGCCGGTTGTATAATGCATCCTCATAGTTTTCGATCGGGCCGATGATGATGTCGAGCGTATTATCTTTCATATCCATCCACGCGAGATCGGAGGCGGTATAATTATCACTAAGCAGTGCATCGGCACGCATTTTCAGGTATTTGCTGAATGCAGCGTCAGCGGTAAGCGCAGCGGCCTGCTGCAGCAAATGAGCGGCACGTTGCAACGGCTCCCGAAAAGCTACATGGTATGGTACTGAATACAATTTGCCGGTGTTGTCGCGGCGGATCAGAGAATATTGCCCCATTGAATCCGCCACGTTGCTTTTGGAAAGCTCTTCCTTCGTCATATCATGCGGATAAAAATTAGCGGTGGCAGGCTTTGGACCCACGCCCGCAATGAACGGTGTATCACCGTTGAGCCGGTCCCAGGGACCATAATTGATCATCAGGTAGCTGCGCGTTGCGTCGTCGTTCACGGTCTTCAAAATGCTATCGGGACTTCCATACGCCTGCATCCAGTAAAGTGTGTCCATGATTTTGGCTGCGTTGATCAATAAAGGCAGCACCTGTTTGTCTGTATCACTGAGCTTCGACAGGTCTGTTGTAAGCTTCACCGAAGCATATCCCGCGAGATGTTTTTCTACGTAGGAAGCAGAGTCCGCTTCCGCCCTTTTATCTGTTGAATCGTTTTTACAGGAAAAAATACTCGCGGCAGCCAGTAAAAGGATCAGGTATCTCATATGAAGTGTTTGTCCCATAAAAATAGTGAATAAGGAATTCCTGCCGGCGGGCGTGGCGTAGTGGTCCCTATGTTCCGGCGGTTTCCCGTCATCGGCCTTCACCATTCCGGCTTAGCGTTCAAAACAATTTTCCCTGTTCTCCGGGCCTCCTGAACCTGGTACAATCCAGGTTCAGCCGTTCGTGAGTGAGCCCGTATTTCGTCGCGTATTTACGGTACTGCTGCGCCACCATATCTGCGATGTGGCCTTCACCGCGCATCCGCCTGCCGAACTGGCTGTCCGAGACCTTGCCGTCATGGCTCCCTTCAATCATGTGCCAGACCTTGTCGGCACGATCGGGAAAATTCTTATAAAGCCAGTCGTGAAAAAGAAATTTGATCGCGCCGTTCAGCCGGATATAAGTATACCCCGAAGAAACGGCTCCCGCCTCAAATCCTGCCTTAAGGATATTGTGCATCTCGTGATCATTGAGGCCCGGGATAACGGGGCCCAGCATTACGCCACAGGGAACTCCCGCTTTAGTCATTTCTTCTATCAGCCGGATCCTTTGCCTGCCGGTGGTAGTACGCGGCTCCATTACCCGGCGCAGGTCTTCGTCGAACGTGGTGACGGAGACCATAATCGAAACCAGGCCCCTTGAAGCCATATCCTGCAACAGGTCCTTGTCCCGCAGCATGCCTGCATTTTTTGTTATCAGCCCGACCGGCTGGTTAAACTGATTGCATACCTCCAGCAGGCTGCGCGTTATCCTGAATTTTCTTTCCGCCGGCTGGTAGCAATCGGTATTTCCACTAAGACCGATCGGCAGGCACTCCCACTTCGGATTCATCAGGAACTTCCGAAGAAGTTCCGCTGCGTTTTTCTTGACGACGATCTTTTTTTCAAAATCCACCCCGGCACTCCAGCCCCAATACTCAAAAGAGTTGCGTGCATAGCAATAGATGCAGCCGTGTTCGCATCCCTGGTAAGGGTTCATGCTGTAGTACATGCCCACGTCGGGGCTTTCTACCTTGTTGACGATTGACTTCGCATGTTCTTCGATATAAATCGTTTCGGGCGGTGACTCAGTCCACTCATCAATGGCTTCCGGGTGTTCCTTCTCCTGGTGATGCTTCAGGAATTTGTTCCGGGTGTTGAATTGGGCGCCGCGGCCCTTCAGGTATCCCTGTCCCTGGTTCATCTGGTTATCGTTCATTGTCTTTGTTGTGCTTTGCTGATATCAGGATTTATTCAGGACCGGCGATTCCGCCCCCGGAAAGCCGCTGAGTCGGGATGTTGTTTTTCCAGTACCCTAACGATACAGGTAACAAGTCCCCAGGGACTGAAATCGGTGAATTCGCCGATCTCGACGTTGCCGTAACGCGGGTTCTCCGCAACCAGTGAAAAGCCACGGATATGCTGTTCAAACCGGCGTACCAGTAATTCACCGTTTACCGAGGCCACGATAATCTTCCCATTTACTGCTTTCAGGCTTTTATCGACGATCAGCAGGTCACCGTTCCGGATGCCCGCATCGCACATGGCATCCCCATTCATGCGGAAGAAAAAAGTGGACGAGGGGTTGGAAATCAATTGTTCATTGAGGTCAAGCACCGGCCCGTTGAACTCGTTTGCCTCGTAATAGCCGCCCTGGTGCAGCGGAAGACGGGTGCTGCCCGGAGGCGCACCTTCCTGATTATCCCATGCCATATAACAAAATTTGCAGACACTAAATTATTTAGTATTTTTATACTAAACAAAATAGTTGGCGATGGAAGTGGGATTAAATTATACACAACCGTATTTCAAAGGAAGTATAGTCCGGGAATACCTGCTGGTAGCGCGGCCGCAGGATGATGTAATGCAGCAGGTTATAGCTGAGCAGCAAGGTTTTTTCCGGCAGTACAGCCAGGGACTGGACCAACCCCCTTCGCCCCAGATAATCGTCGCCTCCTTTGTTGCCAAGGAAGAAATGGAAGATATTCTGCTGCGCTGGATGCAACGGGTGATCAGCGCGCAGCCTTCATTCAGCGTGGCGCTGAATAATTTCAGTGGAACACCGCGTTCGAACAGCGTACATCTGCGGATTCAGCAGCCGAAACCGTTCAGGCAGCTTGCCAAAGCGCTCAGTGTGGTAGATGAACTTGTAAAAGACAATGGCTTACCCGCAGCCTCATTGAATATCAGTCCCTGTCTCACCATTGCCAGCAGGCTCGGCGCCTCGGTATATGAAAGCGCTATCCGCGATTATGCGCACCGCGAGTTTCACGCTGAATTCGAACTGAAAGAACTCCTGTTACTGAAACGGACCCACCAGTTTGACAGCACCCGGCAGGTAACCGTTTTCAGGATGAAATCTCAAATTATCTGAAATGGAAAAGATCAACCGATATACAGCCGGATCATCAGATAAACCGTTGCCGTTTTTCCAGGACCGCAATGGCAACAAAGTGTTTCCTGCCGAATACATGGTGGTATTGCAGCCTCATGAAGAACTCTACAAACGCATCGTAAAACTGAAGGAGGAATTTTCAGAATCATTCGATAACAGCATGGCCGTTGCATTAAAACCCCATATAGCGCTGGTGCGGTTCAGGCAATATGAAATGAAGGAGCAACCGGTTTACCAGAGGCTAAAACTGCTTGCCATGAGCCTGCCGGCTTTTAAAATAGATCTCGATGGATTCGGCAGTTATCCCTCACATACGATATTCTTAAAGGTGGTGACACAGGAGCCGGTGAAAGCGATTGCTAAAAAACTGCGGGAAGCGCAGTCGTTGATGCGCATCAGCAATGAGCACCGGCCGTTGTTCATGAATGAACCGCATATCGCCATCGCAAGGAAGCTATTACCCTGGCAGTATGAGAAAGGCTGGCAACAGTATGCCGGCAGCCCTTTTCATGGAAGTTTTGTTGCCTCGAAGCTCCTGTTTCTCAAACGCAGGCAGGGCAGTAAAGCCTGGATCATTGTTGACGAACTTCCGATGTTGAATATGCCGGTGGAAACAAAGCAGGGAGAATTATTTGGGTGAGGCTTTGCGGCGCTCTTTCTTTGCAGCGTAATACCTGCCATGTATCCTGTCGTACGCGGATTTTTTTACCTGCTTTCGCTGCTGCCCTGGAAGATTCTTTATTTTTTCAGTGACTGCATCTATGTCCTGGTATATTATGTTATCGGTTACCGAAAGGAAGTAGTGATGCAGAACCTCTCGATAGCCTTCCCCGAAAAAACCATTCAGGAACGTAAAAGAATTGCAAAAGAATTTTACCACCAGCTGATCGACACTTTTATTGAAACCATCAAGCTGATTTCTATTTCGAAACCGAAGTTGCGCAAACATGTAAATGCGAACCTCGAAAAACTTGATGAACTGTATGCAACCGGGCAGTCGGTTGTGCTCACCTCCGGCCACTTTTTCAACTGGGAATTCGCCAACCTGCTGGCCTCCGCTTACGGCAGGTATACCCTGGTGGGGGTGTATACTTCGGTGTCGAATAAAATCTTTGACCGCCTGATGAAGGAGATCCGGTGCAGGTTCGGAACAGTATTGATCCCGGTTTCAGAGTTCCGGAGAACATACCCGAGGTATAAAGAGATCCAGCACGCGATCGGGCTCATCGCCGACCAGAACCCTGCAAACCCGATGGATGGTTTCTGGTATCCCTTCTTTGGTAAAATGGCTCCTTTTGCAAAAGGACCTGAACGCAATGCAAAAAGCATGAACGCTGCAGTTGTGCTGGTGAACTTCTACCGCACGAAGCGCGGTCACTACGATGTGGAATTCAGTGAACTAACTACCAATCCGCGCGAGACATCGGAAGGCGAGATCACCAGGTCATTGGTGCATTTCGTTGAAAAATGCGTCAGGGAAAATCCCTCCAACTATCTATGGAGCCACAGAAGATGGAAACATCGGTTTGACCCGGAGAAACACGCTCACCTGGTGATATAAAAAAGGCGGGGATACCCCGCCTGGTGAATCATTCATCGCGCATCAGTTTAATGCGGCGATATTCTTCTCAATATCGAATTTTTCGAGTTTCTTCATTTCATTCCATCCGCCAAGCACGTTGCGAACATTGTGTATGCCCTGCCGTTTCATCAGCGAAACAGCAATAACACTGCGATAACCACCGGCGCAGTGCACGTAAACGTTGTCGTTCTCTTCAATGTTAGCCATGCTTCCCGGATCGGTGAGCGTGTCAAGCGGTATGTTCACCGCGTCGCGTATATGGCCATCGGCGTACTCAGATTCCTTGCGGACGTCCATCACCACCAGGTTTTCATCGAACGGAATATCCATCAGCAATTCATCGGGCTCCACGTCAATGATCATATCGATCTGCTCCCCGGCAGCCTTCCAGGCCTCGAAGCCACCTTTAAGATGACCTGTAATCTTTTCAAAGCCTACGCGTGCCAGGCGAATGATGCTTTCCTTTTCCTTTCCCGGATCGGTCACCAGCACGATGTTTTTGTCAAATGGCAACAGGCTTCCCGCCCATTCAGCAAAACGGCCTTCAAGACCGATTGAAACTGACCCGGGAACGAAGCCGGAAGTAAATTCCTTTGCTTTGCGTGTATCAAGTATAATGGCATCTGCGGCAACCCGCTTAAATGCCTGCAGGTCCAGAGCGGTCAATCCCTTTTCGAGTACAGCATCGAGGCTTTCATAGCCTTCCTTATTGATCCTGGCATTGATGGGGAAATACTGTGGCGGTGCAGTAAGTCCTTCTGTTACAGCCTGCACAAACGCTTCCCTGCTCTCCTGCTGCAATGCATAATTTGTTTTTTTCTGTTCGCCGATCGTGCTCAGCGTGTCAGGCCCGAGGTTCTTACCACAGCTGCTGCCGGGGCCGTGCGCCGGGTAGACGATCACGTCATCGTTAAGCGGCATGAGCTTGCGCTGAATGCTGTCGTACATCATTCCGGCGAGATCCTGCATCGTGAGTTCGGCACCTTTCTGTGCCAGGTCCGGTCTTCCCACATCACCTACAAACAAAGTATCGCCGGTGAATACCGCGTGATCCTTCCCGTTCTCGTCTTTCAGCAGGTAACACGTACTTTCCAGCGTGTGGCCCGGGGTATGCAGGACTACTATCTGCAGTTTTCCAACGTTGAATACTTCGCCGTCCTGTGCAACGCGGACTTTAAAACCGGTAACGGTATTCGGGCCATAGACAATCTCAGCACCGGTTGCTTTTGAAAGATCGATATGACCACTCACAAAATCTGCGTGGAAATGTGTTTCGAAAATGTATTTGATGGTAGCATTGCGTTCGGCCGCCATCCGCAGATACGATTCAATATCGCGAAGCGGGTCAATAATCGCCACCTCCCCCTCACTTTCAATGTAGTACGCAGCCTCGCTGAGGCAATTTGTATAAAGTTGCTGGATGTACATAAAACTGGCCTTTCAGCAAAGATACTTAGCCGGTGTTAAACCACACCGGCAGTAAAAGCTAATAAAAAAGCCCCGGTGCATAGGTACCGGGGCTGGTAATTTTCACTGAGGATATTGTTATCCAATGAGATCCGATACAAACTCGTTCACATCGGCAATACGGCTGTAGTTCACTGAATAATAAATGAACTTACCTTCTCTTTCCGTAGTAACGATTCCCGCACGGCGAAGGATCGCCAGGTGCTGTGAGGCAACCGACTGCTCAAGGCGGAGTTTTACATAAATATCGGTAACGGTCATTTTGCGGTTCTCATCCAGCAGTTTGATCATCTGCTGACGCAGTTTGTGATTCATAGCTCTTAAAATCATGGCCGCTTTTTTCATGTGCACATAATCGAGCTTCAGTCCGGTTTGTTCTTCTGTTGTGTTTCCTGTAGTGTGTGCTACCAGGGTTGTGGGTTGATTGGATCCTGTGGTCATTGCGTAAATCATGGGGGTATGAATTTATGACATCAAAAATATTATGAAAGTTTCCCATTTAGTTCACGCTAAAGAGATATTAAGACAAATTTTAATCAGATTTAAGTTTAGATGCTGTACTAAAGAACTCTTTAATATAAAACGGTTCGCTGTAAGCCTTATCTGCAAAGGATTTTAACAGGTAGTGATGTTCTGCGATCGCTTGCATTGATGATGCATCATGTTGCACATCACAAAAGATCGCATTCGATTCATTCATGATGTTCCTGAATTTTCCTGCACCGTTACCACTGAATACAACGCGGTGCTGTTTCACTATAACTCTGAAACTTTGTTCATCAAGAATCATGGCAGATGGAGGCATTACCGCGTTCAGCTGACCATCATATACAGCAGTAAAAACCTCCATTCTTCTTGCATCAATCATCGGGCAGTAAAGCAGGTCCTGAGCCATATCTGCGTGGTGTTCAGTGCAATGGCTGATTGCAGCGGCTGCCATCACCTGCAGCGTACTGAGCAGGATCAATGGCCTGTCAAGCGCATAACACAGTCCTTTCGCGGTGGCTAATCCAACCCGTAAACCTGTGTAGCTGCC
>DASVBM010000113.1:0-4454 GCA_036375835.1 Chitinophagaceae bacterium
CGGGCAAAGTGCTGCCCCTCCCACTTGTACAAAGTGAGATCGCCGACGGTACCGGTAAAGCGTATCTGACCCGATTGCCTGGCCATGGATTTCTGTTTTATATGTAATTTAAAAATAATATCCGGTAGTTGCAAGAATTGATGGCTGCGCCATATAGAACACAGATTATCATGATTATCAAGAAAATCAGCGTTCGAAAAAGGCCATTGACTCCTCAATGCGACCGCAGTCCCTCCACAGATACCCCACTAACCCGGACGCGGCGTTCGGGTGCAGCGAACGGCGCTTTTCTACGCAAATCTGCCGGTTTCAGGCTGTTAGTATGGACGCATTGAGGTAGCAGTGTGGAAGCACAGTATGGAATTCAAGGCAGATCCATGGGTGAAGCTGCGGCGGTACATGATCGTTGTAACCGCGCCGGCAATGCGGCAGCTGATGTTACCCTGCAAAACCAGGCAGATGATGGAGCGCATCCATGAAGAATTTCCGAATCCGAAGTTTGGGAACTATCATCCACCGATCAATAGATACGGGTAATTTTGAAAACGACTTCGCACACTCCTGAACAAATTGACTGATCGACAGAGTTTCTTTTCCGGGGCCGCACTGGCCGTACTTGCCTGCATCATATGGTCTGGTAATTTCATTGTTGCCAGGGCCGTGATCCACCAGGTTCCTCCTGTAACTCTGGCGCTCATACGATGGTCTTTAGCCACACTTGTGCTGCTCCCGTTTTCGATAAGGCCGTTGCTGCAGCAAAGACGAGCCATCCGCGAAAGGTTATTATACTTTTGCTGCACGGCGATCTGCGGGGTTACTGTCTTTAACACCTTCCTTTATATTGCAGCCCATACTACTTCCGCGATCAATATGGCTTTGATCGGCACATGTTCTTCACCCGTATTTTCGGTTATTCTCGCAGCGATGTTTCTGAAAGAACGGGTCACAGGTGTACGCATTGGCGGTATGCTGCTGATGTTATCGGGAATATTGTTCCTGCTTGCCCGTGGAAACATACAAAACCTTGCTTCATTCCGGTTTACCCCAGGAGACCTATGGGTACTGGGCGCCGCGGTTTTCTTCGCATTCTACAATATACTGGTGAGGAAAAAGCCTGCGTCCGTTAGTGCTGCTGTCTTTCTCTTTACCACGTTTTCGATCGGCACGATCTTCCTGGTGCCCTTCAGCGCCTGGGAAATGCAACATTCTCCGGGTATTGAATGGAACACAGAACTGGTTATGGTAGTGCTATACCTGGGGCTCGGCACTTCAGTTGTGGCTTTCCTGTTATGGAATTTTTCCATCGCAAGGCTGGGCGCCGCGCGCACCGCATTATTCGGCAACCTGATCCCGCTTTTCAGCAGTGTTGAGGCTGTCCTGCTACTCGATGAACAGATTACAGTTGTTCATATCGCGAGCGCCGTATTAATTATTGCGGGATTACTGATCGCGAACAGCAGGAAACAAAAACGGATACCTGTATATTCGGCGGACAATTGAGCACTGCCTATGCCGATGGCCTCAGGAACAACGCCGTAAAATACAGCATGACTACAGAACTTATTCTTCTTTGCCTCGTTTCTTTTGTAGCAGGATTTGTGGACGCGATTGCCGGCGGTGGCGGGCTGATCCAGTTACCGCTTGGCATTGTCCTACTGCCGCAATACCCGGTGGCAACGGTTATCGGCACCCTGAAGATCCCTGCTTTCAGTGGCACTGGTATCGCCGCCCTGCAGTATGCCAGGAAGGTGAAAGTGGACTACCGGCAACTCGCTGCAATGGCTGTGGTGGCCTTTATTGCCGCATTTTCGGGAAGTACCCTGCTTACCATGGTCAGCAACAGCTTCATGAAGCCCTTGCTGCTGTTTGTGCTGATAGCCGTAGCGGTCTATACTTACAGTAATAAGAAATTCGGGATTCACACCCACAAGCAACATTCCACGCGGGTGCAATGGAGTTATGCACTGGGAATAGCACTTATCATCGGCTTCTACGATGGATTTATTGGTCCGGGTGCAGGAAGTTTTTTCATGCTCGCCTTTATCAGCCTGCTGGGTTATGATTTCCTGAAGGCATCTGCAAACGCCAAGTTTGTAAACCTCGCTACCAATTTCGGTTCCATCTGTCTTTTCGCGCTCAAAGGCACCATCATCTTTAAGATAGCTATACCCATGGCAGTTTGCAACGCGGCAGGCGGCGCATTGGGTGCAAGGCTCGCGATCTATAAAGGAAACAGGTTTATCAGGCTGTTTTTCCTGTTCATCGTCTGCCTTACCATTCTGCGTTTTGCTTATGACGTTTTCCGGAACTGATCTATTCCGGAAGAAATTCCTCTCCGGGAAATTTATTCAGCCTGATAGACGTCCACAGTCGTTGTAATTCCGGATCAGGCCTGAGATCACGCTGAGGATGCTCGTTAATAAACCGTTTCGCAGCCCTGATCCGCTTATCGGTCAGTGGATGCGTTTCCAGGATCTCGGTTGAAGAAACCGTATCGGCCTGCTTCAATGTATGAAAGAGCTTGACCATGCCCGAGGCGCTTACCTTGTTCCGGATCATCAGTTTCATGCCCAGTTCATCCGCTTCAGTTTCCAGTCTTCTCGAATAAGACAGTCCGCGTAACCGGTCTGCATTCAGCAGCAATACGGCGCCTACCTGGGAAACGTCCATGAAGAAAATAAGAAAGAGTTTGGAGGAAAGATCCTGAAGTAATGCGCGCGTGGTATGCCTTTCGTTGATATGCGTTGCTTCGTGGCCAAGCAGGGCCACCAGTTCTTCATGGCTTTTCATCTTGTCAATGAGACCGGAATAGATGACGATATGACCTCCCGGCACTGCAAACGCATTGACCTCACCGGACTTCACTACCGATACACGGATATTATATGTATTACTCAGCTTCAGCCTGCGCGAAAACGATTCGATCATCGCGGTTCTTTTGCCATCGATCATCGTTGGCGTGATCGCAGACTGGTACATTTCGTCGCCGAGTTTCGCCTCATATTCCGGTGTAATCAGTTTCAGACCGATATCGGCTACGATTACCCCGAAAATATAATTCAGGAAGATAACAGAAGCAATCACAACTGCAGTAAGCACAGCAACCTTACCACCCGGTTTCAGCCATTTTTTCCTTACAGATGCGCGGATCTCCGGCAGCAACGGATGATCATCGTCAAGAACCAGCTTTACATCATCGTTGTGCCTGAAGTGGATAGTTACTTCGTCTTCACGGCTGGTAAACTCAGCGATCTGACGCAGGGGGATGGAATCGATAAAGGAGGTTGTGAATGTGTCGTACATCTGGATCGCATCCTGGTATAACAGGAGTTGCACGCTGGCGGGTGTGTCGTAGGCGTTTTTCCGGTATCGGGCAACTGGCTGTTCCATCATCGGTTCTATTTCTTGTGGTTATTCACCAGCATCCATTTAGCGGTCTCATAAAAAGCCGAAGACATCACGGAAGCGCGCCGTTTCATTTTTTCCTCCTGCTCCTGGGTCCAGGGGGAACGGTTGCTGTTCATCGGGTAAAGTTTTTCCTCGTCAAACCGGAGGCTTTTGACGTAATAGAATGAATCGGTGATCCAGCCGAGCTTCTCTTCATCATGATAAATTACAAACGCCGCGTTATTTCTCTTAGAAGGGTTCAGCAGATCACGACCCAGCGTTGTATTCACGTAGCGCTGATGCACCAGCCCGGCAATGGTTGGGAGCACATCGATCTGCGAAACCACTTCGGTACGGTATTGCGGCGTCAGTAACGACGGCGCGTAAAACAGCAGTGGAACGTGTTCGTCGCTGAGACGGGCGCTGGTCCAGACATCGGGGTACATCTGTTTCGCGTTGCCGGCAATTCCATGATCGCCTACAAAAACAAAAACTGTATTGTGGAAATAGGGCTCTTTTTTAGCCGCTTCCATAAAATGCCGGAACGAATAATCGAAGTAACGCATTGCGTTGTACTCTTCATTAGAAAGGAAGCCGTATTTAACCAGTGTGTCCTGGGGCAGGGTTTTGACAGTGAAATCGTGATCGTTGAGTGGTATGGTGTATGGACGGTGATTGCCTGCGGTCTGAATAATCGCAAAAAAAGGTTTATCCTGCTGGCGGAATACCGAGTTGGCCTCCAGAAACAGGTCTTTGTCGCTGATACCCCAAACGTTCACTTTCGGCGAATGGAATGAACCTTCTTCGTGAATTTTTACCTGGTTGATATTATACACCAGGCCGCGGTAGTTATTGAATTCGGAACTACCCCCGAGAAAATAAAGCTTATTGTATTCCTCAAAGTTGTTGATGATGGTATGCTGATCCAGCGCTTCGACGTTCCGCGTTGAAAATTTTGATCGTTGCACATCCGGAATGCCGGTGAGCGTGGCAAACATACCCCTGGCGGTAGAGAAATGCGGGGTAAAACAGCGGTTGAAGAACACCCCGTTGGCGGTAAGCTCGTT
>DASVBM010000330.1:0-6380 GCA_036375835.1 Chitinophagaceae bacterium
CGGATTAATACACGAGCTGGTGAAGTACTACAAGGTGCCCATTATATGGGTGATCCGCCAGGGTAAAACCAAAGACGCGATTGACTACACAGTAGAAGGTTTCCCATACAGAGCGGGGATATTTATCGTTTCGGCTGACTATCTTACCGGCCCCGTTATCAACGCCATCAACGGCTGGAGAACCGGCACACCGGCAAGCCCTAACGGGTATACGCGTGGACTGGTAACTGCACGAACAATTTCATCTGCCTATACGTTTACCGGGGCAAAATATGACACCATCAAGGTAGCAGCCACCTGGACACTGGATGCGCAGAACGGGCAGCTGGCTCAACCATTTTTTGTGAATGCCGGTATCCCGGCCGCTGCCTATAACTGGCTTCCCCCTTCGCAGCTTGCAGACTGCAACGACATATTCGTGATGCCCCACGCCGATCCCACATGGGCCACGCATGGAAACCTGTACAACTGGAACCTGCAATACAAAGGTGCTATCTGGCTGGGCTGCCATGCCGGTAGCGCACTGGAAAACATGTACAACCCGGCAGACACCAGCCAGCAAACGAATTTCCTTTCCACCAAAACGAATATCGCAGCGCCCGGCATCATACTGCCTGTACCCGGCTCAACGAATTACGCCCAGAACGCACTGGTATTATGGAACAATCACGCGGGCGCGGTGCCACCCTATGTTACAAACGGCCCCATTCCCCCGCCACAGACCGGAACGCGAACATACCCAGACGACTGGGTATCTCAGTTTATAGGGGTGAGTGATCCGGCGCACCTGAACGGCAGCGAGCAGGTATTTCTGCCGGTAACCGGGCAGGGCTGGAGAAGCACCACCAATATCGTGACCTTCGATCCCGATCAGCAGAATATCCCGGCTAAGTCACCCGGCGCCGCGGTAATCATGGCGCATGGCCGTGGATTTGGAGATCCGGCCCGCGGACAGGTTATGATAGAAGCAGGTCACAGCGTGGATAAAGGAACTACCGGCGATGTGCCTGCACAACGCGGTTTCTTCAACTGGAGCCTCATGGCGCAGTTGGATAAAGCAATCAGGCTGGGTGGAATCTCTGGCATTGCTATTTCCGGGAACATGTACCTGCCTTCGACATTATCGGTGACCACTTCATCTTCCGTTTCGCCACCCAGCAGCTTTGTCTATACCTGGACAGCAGTGCGGAAAGACAATGGAGACACGATCGGCAGTTTCTCTCCTAATTATGCACTCGGCGCAGACACTACCGTTTTTACGCCGCCTGCAATCTCCGCTGCCGTTCCCATCGTGATTAGGGTGAGCGTTACCGATCACTGCGGCCGTACCGCCACCACGAGTATCTCAACCGTGTTAATGCCGCCACCGAGTGCACCGGTTGCAGTTAACGACAATTCATTTATAGACGCCGAGTGTTATGTACCAGGTATGAGCACCACGATACCTGTATTGAATAACGATACCGATGCAGACGACGACATCGACATGACCTCCGTTATTTTAATCGATGGCACAGATACCAGTAATTCGATCACTCAGCCGGGCATAGGCTTGTGGACGACAAATGGTTCTACAGTAACCTTTATGCCCGCGGAAAATTTCTTTGGAACGGCTTCCATCCGGTACCAGATCTGCGATCTCACTCCTGACCTTGGTGAAGCTCCATTCCTGGGACCGCTTTGCAGTACCGCTACTATTTACGTCGGTGTTGGCTCGCCGGATGCGAGGGGCTGTTACCCTGGCACAACCTGGGACGTCAGTAATTCGCTGAGCGCTGTTTCGGCTACGGCAACAGGTGCTTCCAACCCGGCCTATGCAGCCGGTGATCCGGATTACAATGTTGACGATGCAACTACCTATGTTGAACTGGATGCCGCCGGTGATATCCTGACACTCGATTTTGGAGCAAACTATTTGCCAGCCAGCTACGACACCGTTGCTGTTTATTTTGCCACTTCGGCAACAAATGGCACATCTGCCGGCTGCAGCGTATTATACAGCACCAACGGCTCAACATTTTCATCTGTCGGATCTATCAGTACAACGCTGCACGATGATGCGGCAGTCACAAGATTTGTTATCCCGGTATCCGGGCTGCGATACCTCAGGTTTACCTCGCAGACCGGAGCAAAATTGTGGATAGATGGCGCCGAGCTGGAAAAATACGGATGTGTTGCCGCTACCCCTCACGCCGAAGATGATCATGCGACCACCCTCGAAGACATGCCGGTTACCATTGAAGTGTTGAAAAACGATTATAATCCCGGGGATTATCCTTTGAAGGTTACCATAGTGTCCGCTCCAGCGAACGGCAATGTGAGCATCAATACCGATAATACGATAACCTACCTGAACAATACCGATTATCCTTCCGGCGGTGATGCAACTGATGTCTTCACCTACACGATGTGCAACACGCAGGGTTATTGTGCCACAGCTACTGTAACCGTGTCGATCAGAGACGACGGCTGTGCAGCGGGAAATTATAAACCCGTTACCGGTGGCGCCGTTTCAACCAAAATATTCCAGTATGAATACGCCGGGGTAAATGCGGCAACAGCAAACGGTACAGCTTCGAAGTTTGCAGACGCCTGGCTGAACCAGGATAAGAAGACAACCAATTATCCCGGCAACCCGCTTGAGGTCGGTAAAAGTTTCACCGGCAATAAAGCAAAGAGGGCAGTACTCTGGTTTGATATTTCGGAAATTCCGGCTTCCGCTATTATACAGTCCGCGACCTTCTCATTGAGGCGCGTAGGTGGTGATGGGAATAGCCAGGTGAATTACGTGCATGCGCTGACCAGGAGTTTTGTGGAAAACAAAGTAACCTGGAACATCGCTAATACCGGTGTGAATTGGACTACAGCGGGAGGCGATTACAACCTGACCGCTTTGTCTAACACGATCGTCACCAGTACAAATCAGTTCTACAATTTTGATGTTACCGCAGCTGCGCAGAATTGGGTTGCCACTCCTGCGGCGAATTATGGATTGCTGGTAAAAACCGCCGAAACACTCGACAAGCGTCACCAGTTTGCATCGAAAGAACATGGCACAGATGCTTACCATCCTGTTTTATCGATCACTTATATGGTTCCGGCTCCGTGTTCACCCATCGGAAACAGGGCGCCACTTGCCAACCCGGACTACGCCACAACCACTACTACAAATCCCGTGACCCTGGCGGCCTTACTGAATGATTCAGACCCCGACAATCAGTCCATAGATATTTCAGCTGCCACAAGGCTTTCCCCGTTAAAGGGAATCGTAAGCTTCACTGATAGCAGTATTACCTATACACCGAATAATAGCGTACCTGTTCCCCGGGTGGATACGATTTTATATACAATCACCGACGGTAGTCTTACTGACCAGGCGTACGTATTCATCCAGGTAAATAACGCACCGCCTTCCATTAACCCCGACAGCAGTTCCGATTTCTCGGGTGTGGCCCAGACGATCGTCGTCGGATTGAATGATTCTGATCCGGAAGGCGACAGCCTTACCGGCGTAGCGGTTATATTGCCACCGAAGTACGGAACCTATACCAGGACTGATACATCAATCACATATACTCCTTCCGGCAGCTTCTACGGCAGGGATACGCTGATTTATCAGCGCTGTGAGTCACATGCCGCAGGTTGTGAGCCTGTCGGGCTTTGCGATACCGCGATCGTCATCTTCATCGTCAATAACCGGCCACCTGTTGTAACCGATACCGTCTTCCAGACCTATACCTGCATGTCGGTGTCCTTTACGCTGGACAGTTCGATATATGACCCGGAAGGTGAGCCGCTGGTAATCACCATCAAGTCCGGAGTCACCAACAACGATACAACTACACTATCGCGTGGACCGCTGGTAAAAAATGGTTCAATATATACTTTCACACCCGATCCTGGCTGGCCTCCGGCAAACACCACGGATACGGTTCGGATAGAATTCATAGCCACCGATCCCGGCGGGCTCGTTTCGAACACCGGAATTATTATTATTAATGTTACAGATCCGCCTTTCAACCAGCCACCTGTAGCAAACGACTTTGTTTTTGACACTGCTACTATGTCTGCAGTCGGGCCGGTTAACCAGGATCTCTACATCGATGTATTGGAGAACGATTATGATCCGGACGGGCATCTGCTTGGTATTCAACTTACGCCTTATCCGGGTGGTCCTGCTTTACTTCAACCGCAACACGGAACGGTTTCCGTTCTGAATGGCCTTATCCTTTATAAGCCCAACTTCAATTTTGCCGGGATAGACAGCTTCGAATACGTGCTGTTTGATTCAGTACTTCCGGTGAAACCGGGTTGTACAGAGCCGGTGCGCATGTACGATATGGCAAAGGTGATTCTTAAGATCGAACCACTTGAGCTGTACACGCAGGTTTGGGGTACCGTTTGGGATGATGCCGATGGAAGTGCGCTGGGTACCTTCAGCAACATATACACCTCCGGCGAGAATGGAACAGATGCCGGTAATACGATCTATGCTTACCTCGTGGATGGATCCGGCAATGGCATCGACAAAGCCGATGTGAATGCAGACGGAACATACCGGATGTATAGTGCACCGGCGAATGCCACCGGACTCACCCTGCTGATCAGCACATCAAATGTATCTGTCGGTGCTGCAGCACCTTCACCTTCTGTACCGGCGGGATGGACGAATACTTCGCCACTCGTTACAGCGCCGTTTAACACGACCGGAATTTATGTGCTCCAGGATTTTGGAATTGAACAGTTCCCGGATGGAGCCGACTATACTGTCGCCGCACAATCCGATCCAGGCGGTACAAACCAGGTTACCGTTCCTTCAGCCGCGTTTACAGGCACTGACCCTGAAGACGGCACTTATCCTGCCGGTCTTACCGGCCGGAAGGTTGACCTGTATCCTGCTACCAACGGAACACTTTATTATAATGGAGTGGCTGTTTCTTCAACGTTAACCGTCAGCAGTTTTGATCCCGCATTGGTAACTGCTGATCCTGCAGGAGGCGGGCTGGTTACCAGCTTCCGCTACGGGGTATACGATAATGCAGGAAAAGTAGATCCCCAGCCGAACCTGATCACGCTGTTATTTATTACGGTTGATGCAACCGTAGTGAATGTTGACTGCTATGGAAATAATAATGGATCTATCAGCCTGACCGTCAGCGGTGGCACACCGCCCTATGTTTACGCATGGACAGGCCCGGGTGGCTATACTTCGGCTAGCGAAGACATTTCAGGTCTTGCTCCCGGAAACTATGCCGTAACGATAACAGACAACCTCGGTGCGATAGTCACCAGGAACTATACGGTTACATCACCGACACAGCTACTGGCAACCGCAATAATGGGAGCGCCGATCCCCTGTTACGGTGGCATGACCAACGTTACTGTTAATGCATCCGGTGGTACAGCACCATATTCCGGAACAGGTACGTTCCCTGTTACCGCCGGACCATTCAGCTTCACGGTTACCGACGCGCATGGCTGTACTGCCACTGTTACCGGTAATATCAACGAGCCATCCCAGATGACGATATCGCAAACATATGTGAATGTATTATGTTACGGCGACTCAACTGGTTCTATAGATATTACAGTAGGGGGAGCTACCCCCGGCTACAGGTTTAACTGGATCGGCCCGAATGGATTTAGTGCGACTACCGAAGACATCAGCGGATTGATTGCAGGCAGTTATTCCGTGTATGTTACAGACGCGAATGGTTGTACAACAACCATTTCAGTGGTGATTACCCAGCCTGCATCGGCAGTTGTGATGACTGCTGCTGTTACTTCCGATTATAACGGATCGCAGATCAGCTGTGCAACGGCTTCAGACGGACAGATCACAGTGACTGCCAGCGGTGGAACCGGCACGCTGATGTATACCATTAACTCCGGTACTCCGCAGGCTTCCAATATATTCAATGGCTTAGCTGCAGGGCAGTATTTCATCAGTGTGTTTGATCAGAACAATTGCACTGTTTATGATACGCTAACCCTCACCGCGCCGGATTCATTGTCGGGATCTGTCACAGCTGGAATACTTCATTGCAGTCAGGGCACCGTTCAGCTCGTTGTTACTGCCAGCGGTGGCACCGGAAGTTATACTTACAGCATTGACGGCATACACTTCCAGGTTTCCAATGTGTTTACAGTTGTTGCCGGCACCTATTCAGTTGTTATAAAAGATGCAAATGGCTGCCTGTATACAGTTAGCGCTTATACAATTGACGATGCCTGTATCGCCCTGATCAAACAGGGCAGCTACCAGGATGCCAACAGCAATGGTAAGGTGGACGTGGGTGACCAGATCAGCTACGCGTTTACTGTTAAGAATACTGGTAACGTCACTTTGACTAATGTCACTGTTACCGATCCGCTCGTCA
>DASVBM010000083.1:0-3071 GCA_036375835.1 Chitinophagaceae bacterium
TGACGAGCAGCTGCATGATAATAAATCCAGCTACTACGGCAAACCACCACTTACTCGTATTCCACAGCTTTCTCAGGTACATGGTTCAGCTGTTCCGGTTTGCTCAGAGATAACTGAGATTGGTCTTCGGCGTCAGCGCCAGCAGGCATTCATACATCAGCCTTATCGTGTTTTCAATATCATCGCGGTGCAGCATCTCCACGGTGGTGTGCATGTAACGCAGCGGGATCGAAATGAGTACGGAAGGGCAGCCATCATTCGCATAGGCAAAGCTGTCGGTATCGGTGCCCGTGCTGCGGCTCACCGCGCGCATCTGCAGGGGTATATTCTGTTTGCCGGCCACGTTAATCACAAAATCCAGCAGTTTGTTATGTACCGCAGGACCGTAACAGGGTGAAGGGCCCTTGCCGCAGGTAACGTCGCCTTCTATCATCTTATTGATCATCGGCGTCTGCGTATCATGGGTAACATCGGTGATAATAGCAACATTCGGTTTGATGCGGCGGGCGATCATTTCCGCGCCCCGCAGCCCGATCTCTTCCTGTACCGCGTTCACTACGTAAAGGCTGTAAGGAAGACGCTTCTTATTCTCTGCGAGCAGCCTGGCCACCTCCGCAATCATGAAGCCGCCGATGCGGTTGTCCATTGCCCGGCCGATATAATGGTTGTTCGCCAGTTCTTCGAAGCCGTCTTCGTAGGTGACCACCGCGCCCACGTGAACGCCCAGGTCTTCCAGTTCTTTCTTCGACCTTGCGCCGCAGTCGAGGAACAGGTTCTCCACTTTTGGCTGCGGGTCTTTTTCAGGATTAGAGTGGCGCGTATGGATGGCCGGCCAGCCGAAGACCGCTTTTACCGGTCCCTTTTTGCCGTGGATGATCACACGCATAGAAGGCGCGATCTGCTGGTCCACACCACCGTTCCGCTTGACGTAGATCAAACCGTCGTCCTTGATATAATTGACAAACCAGCTGATCTCGTCGGCATGCGCTTCGATCACCACCCGGAAATCAGCATCTGGGTTGATCACCCCCACAGCAGTTCCGTATGGGTCGACAAAACTGGTATCCACGTATTGTTTCACGTAGCTGAGCCAGAGTTTCTGGCCTGCAGATTCAAAGCCAACCGGCGAAGGGTTGTTAATGTAATCACGAAGAAACTCAAGTGAACGCGCGGAAAGAATTGATTTTGCAGCGGAGGCTTTCGAAGTTCCCCGGGCTGCGGTTTTTGCTTTAGCCATAGTTGAATCGGTAGATGAACACAATCTCTTCCATCAATAAAACGGAAAGCATCGAAGGTACAATAACCTTTATTGTTTGAGCAGGATGATCTTCGGCGAGCGAACGGTGTCGCTAACATTGCCGTCGGCGTCCTTCACCCAGAAACTGTAATGCAGCGAGTCGGTGGTACGGGCCGTAGCGCCATTATAGCAACCGTCGAAGAAAAATCCGCCTGCGCTGTATACGAATGAGTATTCCAGGTCGCCTTTCCCTTCATTGGGAAATTCAGGAAATGCGAAGGCCAGCGTATCGGGATTGGGATAGAACGCGCAGGTATAAAAGTCACGCACCACGTACATGGTATCGGCGGCGGCGGTTTTAGGCGTGAATTCAAACTTGAATATCACTTCCTGGTTCCGCGCGAAAGTGGTACCATTCACGCTTTTCAGCTTCAACCCGATCTTCGGGCCCGCGGTGTCTTTTTTGCAGGAACCCACTATCATCAGCCCGATGCATAATGCCGTTATACTTAGTAATTTCGCTTTCATTATAATACTTTCAGAATCAAATTTAATCAAGGCAAGTTACTGAAAACCGGTGAGCACCATTTCCCTTAACAATATTTTCTCAACAGACACCCGGACGTTTGGTCAACGCTGCCTGGAAACCTTCCGGTTTCAGTACCAGTATAACCGGATTTACCGCCAGTGGTGTGACGCGCTCGGAAAAAATACCGGTAATGTTGAATCGGTAACCGATATACCCTTCCTCCCGATTTCGTTCTTCAAGACCGGCCAGGTGACCACCACTGAATTTACCGCGGAGCTGGTGTTTGAAAGCAGTGGCACTACCCAAACCGTTTGCAGCCGGCACTATGTAAAAGACGCGGCATTATACCGGGAGAGCTATACCCGCGCCTTCGGGATGTTCTACGGGCCGGCAACACAGTATTGTATCCTGGCGCTTCTGCCATCTTACCTGGAAAAAGGCAATTCTTCGCTGGTATATATGGCAGACGGGCTGATCAGGCAAAGCGCCCACCCGCTGAGCGGGTTTTACCTGCACGATTATGCCGGGCTGGCTGAACGACTGGCACAGTTGGAACAGGCTGCCGTTCCAACAATACTGCTCGGTGTTACTTATGCGCTGCTCGACTTCGCCGAAGCCTTTCCCCAGCAGCTGAAGCATACGATAGTAATGGAAACCGGCGGCATGAAGGGCCGGAAGCGTGAACTCATACGCGAAGAAGTGCACCGGGTGCTGCAGCGGCAGTTCGGAATACAAGAGGTTCATTCTGAATACAGCATGACCGAACTGCTGAGCCAGGCTTACTCAAAAGGCGGTGGCCGGTACTACTGCCCGCCCTGGATGCGCGTGATGCTGCGCAGTGAAGAAGATCCCTTGCAGGTAATGGAGCAGGGAACCGGGATCATAAACGTGGTGGACCTTGCCAACGTGCACAGCTGTTCGTTCATCGCCACTGATGATGCAGGCGTTGTTCATCCCGACCAGGGTTTCGAGGTGGCGGGGCGGCTGGACCACAGCGACCTGCGCGGATGCACCCTCCTCACGCTCTAACATGCCGGTTTTCAGCACCGTAGTACATTCATGATTCTTCTGACATCCGTCATAGTACCGCCGGAGACTGCATCGTAATTTGAAACCGATTAGGGAGCGATGGGAAGTAAGAAACGTGAATATGAATCGCTGCGCCTTACCCGAAAGGTGGCGGATCATGTTTCCGCGATGCTGGCATACTGGGATAAAGACCTGATTTGCCGATATGCTAATGCGGCTTACCTGGAATGGTTTGGAAAATCCGCGGCTGAACTGATCAATAAACTGACACTGCCT
>DASVBM010000225.1:0-6230 GCA_036375835.1 Chitinophagaceae bacterium
CCTGGTCGTAATTGCCTTTGATAACAGGTATGCCCCGGCGGCGGATCTCGCTCACCACTTCATTGGGCCAGGTATTGTATCCAACCAGATCACCGAGACAATAGATCGCATCCGGTTTTTCTGATTCCATGCTATGGAACATCGCCTCAAGCGCCGGCAGGTTGGCATGTATATCACTGAAAAGGGCAATACGCATAATGGTTGTTATTTGGGGAACAAAGATGTCGGGTAAAGTTTCTTCCTTAGCCAGAAGGCTACGTTTACGAGCGTGATCAGTGCGGGTACTTCAACCAGTGGACCAATAACGCCGGCGAAAGCCTGGCCGCTGTTGATCCCAAACACACCAATGGCTACCGCAATTGCCAGTTCAAAATTATTCCCTGCAGCCGTGAATGCTATGGAAGCGTTGGTGTCATACGTGGCCCCCATCCTTTTGCCAACGAAGAAACTAACCAGGAACATGATTGCAAAGTAGATGACCAACGGAGTCGCAATCCGCAGAACATCGAGTGGTATTTGAACAATCAGTTCGCCTTTCAGGCTGAACATGAGGATGATTGTAAACAGGAGGGCGATCAGTGTTACGGGGGATACAAACGGGATAAACCGGTGCTGATACCAGTCTTCACCTTTCCACCGCCGCAATATACTCCGGGTGAGTACGCCGGCAACGAATGGTATACCGAGGTAAATGGCTACGCTTTCCGCGATCTCACCAATGCTGATGTTTACCTCGGCGCCGCTGATGCCAAACAACGGAGGCAGCACAGAAACGAAAAACCAGGCGTAGACGCTGTAAAGCAGAACCTGGAAAATGCTGTTGAGCGCAACTAATCCCGCGGCATATTCCCGGCTGCCACCGGCCAGTTCATTCCAGACGATCACCATTGCAATGCAGCGCGCGAGACCGATAAGGATAAGGCCGGTCATGTATTCGGGATAGTCGCGCAGGAAAGTGATGGCCAGCAGAAACATTAGCACCGGCCCGATTACCCAGTTCAGCAGCAATGACACGCCGAGCACACGGGTATTGCGGAAAACCTCGCGCATTTGCTCATATCGTACTTTAGTGAATGGCGGATACATCATCAGGATGAGTCCTGCGGCCAGTGGAACATTGGTGGTACCCGACGAAAATGAGTTCACCGCCGCCGGGAATCCGGGAAAAAAATTACCAATGGTAACACCCGTGGCCATTGCCAGAAAAATCCATACAGTAAGATAACGATCAAGGAAACCCAGCTTGCTCCTTCCAGCCGCGGGCGCACAATTGTGTAGCGTCATGATTACCTTGTTTAATGCCTGTCTATAATGTGGCAGCCTCTTCTTTCAATTGCTTTCTCATCACCACCGCGCTTTGCGGGCAAACATGGCTGAACTCGGAAGACGCATACAGTGGCTGAGGAACATCAGCCCTGGTAACGCGCTGGTATCCCTTACGCGCGAAGTAGGCCTCCGCGGTTTCTGTGAGCAGGTATATCTCGCCGATGCCTGCTTTCTTTGCCCTGGTTTCAAGTGCTTCCACCAGTGAAGCAGCAACCTGCCTGTCCCGATATGCCTGATGGACGACCATTGACCGCAGCAATCCGCATGTTCCATACTGTTCCAGGCCGATAGCAGCGATCACGTTGTTCTGCTCAATGGCAACCAGGAAATGCTGCAGGTCTGCCGGAAGGTCTTCATAAGGAAGCTGGTTCGCCTGCAGCAATGTAATGAAGTCGCTGCGTTGTTCCGGAACGATTTGTCGAATGTCCATAACCTGGATTGAAGTTATAGAAAATTATTCCGGATGGACGCTGGTTTGCGGTTACGCTGGATGCGCCATAGCTCCGCCGCGGTAAGTGGCTGCTGATCGCATCTGTAATGATTTTCGGACACTGCCTCGCCATTTTTAATAACATTGGCGCAGGTATTCCGGCAGCAATTGCTTTCGGTCTCGTTGGTGTTGTTGAATGAGTTCTCCATTGTTTCGGTTTTATATTATTCTTATGAATGATTTAGTTACAGCAATCCGGTCCGCAGCAGGGTTCCGGTTTCAAAGGTTTCTCCGCATAAACGGTTATGCTCCGGATACCTGTACCTGAAGCCCTGAATGCAGCAATCTCTTCACCGGAAAGATATTGTTCGAGGATATCGTCAGGGAGGTAGATTGCTCTATCTTTCTGGACAGTGATATTGACAAACCCATTGGCGCTGATCAGCCCGAGGTAGTGATCTTTCTGTATCGCGCCTGAAACACAACCGGCGTACATCTCTGCAGCCTGCTGAATAGAAGGGGGGAGTTCTCCTTCGAGCACGATATCTGAAATAGAAAAATGACCGCCCGGCTTCAGTACGCGGAAAATTTCTTTGATCACGCCCTGCTTGTTCGGTACGAGGTTCAATACGCAATTACTCACGATAACGTCGGCTACGTTTGCAGTGACCGGCATTTTCTCAATATCTCCCTGCCGGAACTCAACATTTTTGAACCCCCGGACTTCAGCGTTTTGCCTTGCGCGATCAATCATTGCCGGAGTGAAGTCGATACCGATCACCTTACCTGTTTCTCCTGTTTCATGCCGGGCAATGAAGGCGTCGTTCCCGGCACCACTTCCCAGGTCAATTACAACATCTCCTTTTTTGATTTTTGCAAACTGCGTGGGTAAGCCGCATCCAAGCCCGAGGTCGGCGTCCGGGTTGTAGCCTTCCAGCGAACTGTAATCGTCAGCCATGATGCTGTACACTTCTTCGCTGCAGCAGCCCGATCCGCAGCAGGAACTCTGATTTATTTCTTTATCCTGCAATGCGATCTCAGAATATTTCTGACGTACCAGCTCTTTTACCTGTTCATCTGTTCTCATATACTGTAGTTTTAATGATCGAAATATTACGATGAATTTGTTCAAAAAAAATCAACAACAACCATTGCAGCTTTTGTAGCTGCTGAAAAGCTGTCCCAGCGAAGCCTGCGCCGCTTTCCACTCTTTATCGTCTATGCAATAACAGACCTTTGCGCCATCTATCGAGCCCTTGATAAGCCCCGCATCCTTTAGTTCTTTCAGGTGCTGTGAAACGGTGCTTTGTGACAAAGGCAGCTCGTCTACGATGTCGCCACAAACACAGGCATTTCTGCCCGCCAGCATCTTCAGGATCGCGATCCTGGCAGGATGTGCCAGCGCCTTGGCGTATTTAGCGAGCTGGTTTTCCTTTGTACTGAACTCATATGATTTCGTAGCGCCCATATTCAATCGCAATATTACGATGGTATTTTATTTCCACCAAATTTTTTTAAAAAAAAGCGCTGACCTCAATGCATTTCACTTCCGGCTTCAATCAGGAAATCAAACAGGTTTACTTCTGTTGCCAGCCGCAGTTTTTTCCGTAGCCGGTAGCGGCTGATCTCAACGCCGCGTACCGAGATGTTCATCAGTTGTGCGATCTCTTTTGTGCTCAGGTTCATGCGCAGGTAAGCACAGAGCTTCAGCTCGTTCGCGGTAAGGTTCGGGAACCGGTTGCGGATGATGACCAGGAAGTTGCTATGCACCTTGTCAAAATGCATCGTAAACTGTTCCCATTGTTCGTCCAGCTTGTCTTCTTCGCTGATTGACCGGAGTATTTTCTTAAGATCTTCAGAATCCTTTTCGGGGGAACCATTCTTCCGGATCTTCAGCATCTGCTCTTTGATCTTTCCCAGCAACTCGCCTTTCTGAACGAGGTGCATGGCCGTCGATGCCAGCTCTGTGTTCTTATGGCTGATCTCTGCCTCCAGCTTCTCATTACGCAGCTTCACCAGTTCTTTTTCTGCTTTTTCAAGTTCCAGCTGGTGCAGGTACTGCAGCCGCTTCTGTTCTTCCTCATGTTTCAGCTGCTGGGCCAGAAACTGCTTCCGCTGGTATTTATAAGCCGCCCATCCTGCAAAACCGAACAGAATGAAATAGATAACATAGGCCAGGCGGGACTGGTACCATGGCGGCAATACCGTAAAACGATAGGTGCTGATTTCCGATTCACTGCCGAGGTTGTTCCGCGCCTTCACCTTGAACGTATAGCTTCCTGCCGGGATATTCGTGTACTCTTTTTCAGTTCTGCCGGAATATTCAATCCACTTGCTGTCGAAGCCATCCAGCATAAAACTGTACTCGATGTTCGACTGCTGACCATAAGCCGGCGATGCGAACTGGAAATAGAAACTATTCCAGCTGTGGCTGATCTCGGCCATCGGCTCTGCAACGTTCCCGGCTTCATTAACAGTGTTCACGTAGCCGCCGTATAAGATACTGTCTCTTTCACTTCCGGCGCGAACAGTTGTGATCTGCACCTTCAATGGATATTTGATCCGCTTGTATTGCTCGTAGTTAATATGATAAAAACCTTTTTCGCCACCGATCAGAACATTGTTCCGGTTGATCGGGTTCACGTGCTCAAAGCCGGCAACGAACTTGTTGTTCAATTCCGGAAAATAAATGATCTGTGGTGTTGGGCCGGAGTTATCCACCACCCCCAGCGTCTTCTCGAAAACGAACCAGATATTCCCGGAACCATCTTCCTTCAGATAACGTATGTTTTTCGCGCCGAATATTTTATTGTAGTAGGCAGAGGGCTCAAACATTTCCCGGTTGCTGTTGTACTCGTAAATCCCGTGCCCGGTTGTCAGGATGATACTGTTCTTTATTTTGAAGATGTAGTTCCCGTTCTGGGTCGTTACACCCTGCCTGGCACTAAAACGGGTGATCACCGGCTTTTCATCCACCAGCCGCACACGGAAAATCCCTTTGTAGGGATGCGCCACCCAGATGTCGCCATTGTCGATCACCACGAATCGCGCAGATTCGAAAACCGCATTCGTGTTCCTGTTGCTGAAACTGCCGTCACGGTAACTGAAAAAATTTATGCCCTGGTAGGTGCCGGTCACCATCAGCGATGAAGGCATTACATTGCCAAAGGGCTGAAACGTCCAGAAACCGGAACTATTGTCGATCAGTTTCGCAGTATTGTTTTCAATCACAAACCCCCCGTCATGATGCCCCAGCAGTAATTTCCCGTTCACTTCCGAAAGGTTCCAGACCTGTCCCTGGGTGTTCGGGATCAGCTCAAAGTTTCCCTTGATATAGCTGAGGTCCTGCTCGTTGCCAAGTGGCACCTTGTACAGACCGTTTGATGTACCAATGTATAACTCATTGTTATAAATATGCGATGAATACCCGGACCCTTCATTCAGGTATGCGGGATAAATGTGCTTGATCGCATTGTTGTAGGCGATAAAATCGATGCCGTTATCAAGCCCCAGCCACAGATTTTTTTCACTGTCCAGGAAAACGTCAAGTATATTATTGTTCTGGAGGCCCTCTTTACGCGTAAAGCTTCTTACCAGGTTTCCTTGTTTATCAATGATATAGCAGCCACCCAGGTTTGTGGCAATTGCGATGTGCCGGTCGGTCACCATGGTGGAAGCGGAAATGTTCATACCGCTCAGGGTTTCCAGGAACTCCGAGCGGATCCTTGTAGTAGTATTTGCGGTGAGCAGGTAAATTCCATGTTTAATAGTGGTGATCAGCGCACTATCTCTGCCGATTTCCGTCAGCGACGTTGCCGAAGCTTCCTGTGGCAATTCACTTTTTGTGAGGAAAGGAGTCCAGATGCCGTTCTGAAAAACCAGCAGACCTTTGCTCTGGTCCTGTGCAACAAGTTTCTCCCCCCAACGCGAAATGAACTTCCAGTGGCTGCTTTTATACACTGCCGCGTTCTTCTCATTTACCTGGTATATGCTATTGCTGGTCTGGAAGAATAACCAGTCGCGGTAGACGATGATCTGCCAGACATCAGTAAACGATCGTTCCGCAAGTGGAAGCAGGTATTTAAGTGAATGAAACTCAAGCTCACCGTTTTTCTTCGGGGCGAAATAACCGAACTCGTCCTGTCCGCCGGCATACAGCCGACCATCCGGCCCGAATTCAATCGAACGGACTATACTCTTATTTGGTAGCGGGTAAGCGGCCCAACTGATACCATTATATATGAGCACTCCCTCATTATTGGCAAAATACATCCGCCCCTGTCTGTCCTGGCGGATCTGGCGGTTCTGGGCGCCTTTGATCAATTGCAACGGGTAGTTGATGATGTCCGGCAGCCCGATGGTGTTCTGTCCACTAGCAGAAAAAACGGCGATCCACATCCAACAGGCGAGAGAAACCCTCTTCATCGCACCAAGATAATGAATGTGAATCTTCGAAAAAATGATTGATGTAGTA
>DASVBM010000080.1:0-2270 GCA_036375835.1 Chitinophagaceae bacterium
CCGATTCCGACACGCTGTTTCATCCGGCAATATTAGCGCATGAGGTACATCTTACCATAGCCTTTATTAAAGTATTTGTCGGTATCCACTTTCCTGCCGTTGGCATCATAAGAAGGGAACTTTTCCAGTGAATTCCCGTCAAGGTTCGTGATCACGCGGTAGAGATATACCCCATTGGCCAGTTTCTGCCCGTATTGATCTGTCCCGTCCCACTTGAACGCGGTAATATTCCGGCCAATGTTCAGCGGACCTAATTCATCCTTCGTGATCTCTCTTACCACCTTACCGGTAATTGTCAGGATCTGTATACGGATATTCTGTGGTACCACGCTGCCGGTGATCGTGAACACAAAAGCGGTTGAAGTAGTGAATGGGTTCGGGTAATTGAACATATCGCTGATCATCGCCTTGTTGTACACCTGGAACTGCACACGGTACTCGAGGTCGCCGGCCACATTACCACTGCGGTCTTTGCCGGTCACGATCAGCTCATAATCGCCATCTTCCGGCAGTACCGGTGTAAAATCGACAACAGCTTCATTGTTCAGTCCTGGTGTTGCCGGGGTGAATTTCAGCGTGTCTGTTCCGAACCTGAAGCGCCGCAGGTTGTTCGTACTGCCGGGATACCGCAACCACACCGTTACGAGTGAAGTATCATTCAGTGGAAGGAATTTAGAATCGTCTTTCAGCCGTATCACGATATGCGGTTTTGCTGAAACGATATCGTTATTCAGTATCCTCACTCCATCGAAGGTTACATCCAATGTGGGTTTGTATACGTCTCCTCTTACCAGGAAGTTTCGATACAGCACATTATTGAAATGGGTCTGCTCGGGCTGGTCGTTATCCGGATTTACATCCAGCAACAGGGTGTGATTGCCTGACATTCCGGTGGTATTCAGCGCCTGGGTGATCATCGCCGTGTCTCCGGGAGCCAGTGGTTTCAGCCGGGGAACAGCAATCACCGTTTGCTGGTTTGAAGGATTGGTGATCACCAGCTTTACTTTGATACTGTCAGGAAAAGCAACATCGCTTACGTTTTTAAACGGAATGGAAAGATTGAGTGTTTCTCCCGTTTCCAGGCTGTCTTTATAGCTGAATTTCAGGTTCGCCGCAAGTGCGCCTTCTGGCACCGGGATATAATACAGGCGCCACCAACGGAGCTGGTAAGGAGTAAGCTGCTGTTTATCCTTCGCATTCAGTCGCAGGCGGATATAAGGATAGGTAACCGGGTTCACGGAAGAAATATTGAAATCCTGCTGACTGCCATTGAGGTTGTAGAGAATGTCTTCCTGGCCGTTGCCGCGCACGCCGATCACATCTACGCTGTATTCATCCGTTGAAGGTGATTCCAGTGAACTGCCGCGCCATTTCACCTCCTGCCAGGCCTTTGCCGGGCCAAACTTCGGCGAGGTTACAAATCCCATCGTATCGGTGGACGGAACGGCTACATTCATGGCGAGCGCATCGAATTCATTTTCGGTAAAATCCCAGCGTGGCAGAAAGTTTCCGTTATTTTTCCGGAAAATAAACGCAAACGAACGCGCATAGGTGAATGAGTCAAGGTCGGCAAAGCCCGCTGTCTTTAACCGGTCGTAAAGCGTATTGCCGGCTCCGTATATCGCTGCGTCTGCTTTCCATACATCAATATACGGTGCCGCGTCCGGCGTATTGATACTCCGCACCGTAACCACAGCATTGTCCGGGATCACGTCGAGGAAGTCACGCATTCTTCTGCGGCTGGCAGTATCGGTATAGCTCCACTCGAAATTATACTGCCGTCCGCTGGCACATACCGGTCCGCTACCCATGTATCCGCCGGCAGCACCCGACTGCACCGTTGAAGGCACAGACTGGTTGTACCAGGGCTTCATCGTTATGGGATCAAACACGTTAATGATGAGTGAGGTACCCACGCATGCGCTGTAAATATCGGTTGAGCCGTTGATGCCAATAGAAAATTCCGAATCGCCAAGCCCGGCGCCCACACGGTAAACGCGGTTGCGGATATACAGGCTGGTAATGCCCTCGCCAAATTTCCAGGTACGGCTGGTACTGTCGATATACATCCTTTGCTGGACGGATTGAGTATGCTGAAAGAAATGCGACTGATTAAACCCTACCGCAGTGCCGGGCAGGTAAACGAAGCTGGAATTATTCCAATGCGGTGTGCCGGTAGCAGGCTGGATCGCCACGCGCCAGTAATAGACTACCGAATCCTGGTAAATAATACCCGGGTCAAACTCAATAACACCGCCGGGACTTGACAC
>DASVBM010000079.1:0-3642 GCA_036375835.1 Chitinophagaceae bacterium
TTCAGTCCTGCGCGTCGCGGTAGACGACATACCCAATACACTATTCCTTGTAGAGCCTGATGGCAGCGTGAACTACAACAACATCCGCACTTTCTCTTCTGCAGATTATGCCTTCCTGTTTTCGTATTCGCAGAAGCTGAAAGATGAGGCGGATAAAAAGCTATATATAGGAGGCAACGCGAAGATCATTTACCGGAAAGTGGGCACATTCGCGAATGCCTGGGGCTTCGGGATAGACGCCGGAGCACAGTACAAAACCGGTGACTGGCAGTTCGGATTAACGGCACGCGATATTACCACCACTTTCAACGCCTGGTCTTTTAATTTCACGGAGCGGGAGAAGGAAGTACTCTATCTCACGAATAACGACATACCGGTGAAGTCCACTGAAATGACAGCACCGCGACTGGTTGCCGGTGTAGCAAGGAGTTTCACACTTTCCGGAAAAATCAAACTCCTGGCGGAGGCGGCACTTGACTTTACATTCGACGGAAAGCGCAACGCCATCATCAGCAGTAATCTCACCAGTATTGATCCACACATCGGGCTGGAAGGAAGCTATAAAGGAATATTCTTCCTGCGGGCCGGCATTTCGAACTTTCAGCGGGCACTTGCCGACGGTGATACGCTGAACCAGAAAAAGGTCTGGATTTACCAGCCATCGCTCGGAGCCGGATTTAAAACCGGTAACGTGATACTGGATTACGCTTTCAGCAACCTGGCCAACCAGTCCAATCCCCTGTTTAGCCATATTTTTTCACTCCGGGTAGACCTGGTCAGAAAAGAAAAGAAGTAACTGAATGAAAAAGCTCCTGGTCATATTTCTGTTGTTCTCCTGCAAAATGGCAGTGGCACAGACTTATAATAATGAATGGATCGACTATAGCAAGACCTATTATAAATTCCGTATCGGTGCCACGGGACTGTACCGGATCAACGGTTCTGATTTGCCTCCGGCGATTGCCGGCGCTTCAGCGGAGCAGTTCCAGCTCTGGCGAAATGGAAAAAGAGTGACACTGTACACGTCTGTGGCTTCCGGACCGCTCACGGGTGGTTATATTGAGTTCTGGGGTGAAAAGAACGATGGGGTGCCTGACAAGCCCATGTACCTGAATCCGAATTTCCAGTTGTCTGACCGCCTCAGCCTCGAAACCGATACTGCAGCCTATTTCCTTACCATCAATCCTTCAGTTTCCGGGAACCCGCGGTTTACGACTGAAATAAATGATGTTGCTTCGAACAGCCTTCCCGCCCAGCAGTATTTCATGCACACGGCACGGGTGGATTTCAGACAGATCATCAACCGCGGAAAGGCGGTGAACCTCGGGCTCTATGTTTATTCTTCTTCGTATGATGAAGGAGAGTGGTGGAGCAGCCTCGAGTTCCGCTCAGCGATCACGTCATCGACACCGGTACCTGCGCAGCCGCTGGTATACAGTTTTGATAACCTGAGGCCATTTACATCGGGACCTGCATCCGCCATAAACGCGAGTGTAGCCGGATCCGCCTCGAATAACCGGAACATCCGGGCAACAGTTAACGGAACCGAGGTGTTTAATAACCCGTTGAATGGTTTCTCCGCGACGATCATGAGCGGTAACGTGGCAACTTCCAGCCTTTCCAACAACACTGAAGTGAAGCTGAGCAGTGAATTTGTGAGCAGCACCGCCGCAGACAGGGCGGTGGCGGGTTTTATCGAGCTGTACTATCCGAGAACCTGGGACTTTAATAACCAGGACTTTTTTGAGTTCAGTTTGCCGGCTACTCCAGCCGTATATATCGAGATCACCAACTTCAATGCAGGATCCCAGGCACCGGTACTGTATGATCTTAGCAACAACCGCCGGTATGTGGCAGATATTGCCGTGGCTGGTAAGTACCGCTTTGTATTGCCTGCTGATGCGGCCAGGAAGTTCGTACTGGTAAGCCAGTCGAGTGGGATCCGGCAGGTTACAGCATTCCAGCAGAAAAATTTTGTCAACTTCAGTAATACGGCTTACCAGGGTGATTACCTGCTGATCACCAACAGCCTGCTGCGTGCATCGGGAGACCCGGTAGAACAATACCGTGCTTACCGTTCGTCTGCAAATGGCGGAGGCTATAATGCGAAGATTTACGATATTGATGAACTCACCGACCAGTTTGCGTTTGGGATACACCGGCACCCGCTCAGCGTAAAGAATTTCCTGCGTTTTGCACGAAATACGTTCCCGGTACCCCCTAAGATGTTGCTGCTTGTTGGAAGGGGTGTCAGCTACGATCAGTTTGCCTACCATGAAAGCGATCCTGATGCGAACCGGCTGAACCTGGTGCCTACGTTCGGTTATCCCGGCTCTGATATTCTGCTCGCCGCGAACGGACTCGAGCCGGTGCAGGCGACACCTGTAGGCAGGATCGCCGCTGTATCACCACAGGAGGTGAGTGCTTACCTGGACAAACTTATTGCTTATGAGGCGGCACAGCGTAACCCGGTGCAGACGCTTGCAGACAAGGAATGGATGAAGAACTTCATCCATGTGGCCGGAGCGGATGATCCCGGCCTCGACGCAAGCCTTACTGCGCGTTTGAATAATTACAAAGCGATCATACGTGATACTTTTTTCGGCGCAAAGGTTTTTGACTTCAACAAGTCGACTACCGGCCCCACTACAGTCATCACCGACGCATTACTGGCGTCCCTTCTGAAGAACGGGATTGCCTGGCTCACTTATTTCGGGCATGGCTCCTCGACCAATCTTGCCTACAATCTTCCGGCGGTAAACACATGGAATAACACGGGCAAATACCCGATTTTTATGATGCTGGGTTGTAATGTGGGCAACTTTTTCGAATATGACGAGGGAAGGCTTTCGGTACTGCAGACACTTACAGAACGATATATCATTACCCCGCAGCTTGGCGGAATTGGCATGATCGCAAGCACCCACTTTGGAACGGAGTTCGAGCTGGACGCTTACGCACAGCGGATATACAACGCCGTCGGCCGCACACAGTATAACAAACCGGTAGGATATGCAATGCAGGAAGCCAACCAGTTGCTGCAGCCGTCGTCAGTGGGCAATTTTGTATTGCGATTGCACCTTGAGCAACACCTGCTGCACGGGGATCCGGCGCTGAAGCCGAACGCATTCCCCAAACCCGACTACGTGGTGGAGGAGCAGGACGTGGTACTGAATCCAACTTTTATTTCTGTTGCGGACACCGCCGTGAATGTGAAGGCCTATGTTCACAACATTGCAAAAGCCGTGGGCCATGCCAGTTCCTCTTCTGTGGCGCTGGAAGTAAAGCGCAGGTACCCGGACGGCAGCAGTGAAGTTGTTTATACAAAGGATATCAGCCCGGCCGTGCGCAATATTGATTCGGTGAGTTTCAGCCTTCCCATTGTGCCAACGCGCGATAAAGGAGAAAACCGCCTGACCGTAACGATAGATTACAAAGGGCAATACGATGAACTCAGCGAGACAAACAACAGCGCGGAAAAAACATTTTTTGTGTTCGAAGACGAACTCCGACCGGTTTATCCATACAATTTCGCGATCATCAACCGTAACAATGCGAAGCTCGTGGCTTCCACTGCCGACCCTTTGCTGGGCCTGAGGAGCTATGTGATGGAAATGGATACCACGGCGTTTTTCAATTCAC
>DASVBM010000257.1:0-5257 GCA_036375835.1 Chitinophagaceae bacterium
GGAGTAATGACGATTATTTATAGTATGATTACCGATTACGAAGCCGGGTTATCAGACAACATCACCATGCGCACACACCTTACGCTGGATTATATTTCGGGTGTGTTGCTGGCGGCATCGCCATGGATTTTCGGATTTGCAGATATTGTATACCTCCCGCACCTCATCCTGGGTGTCCTTGAATTGGGTGCTGCATTCTTTACGGTAACAGCTGCCGGAAGACACAGCGAGGTTCAACACCGGAGGCCGCATATGCATATCGGAAGATCGCGCACTACAGCACACGGTTGATTCAACCATTCATGATAGCCGGAGTGGGTACAGTTCTGCTGTATCCACTCTTTTTTGTAATTACATGTTGATTTCTTCGCGTATCGCTTTGTCCAGCTGTGTTTCGGCTTCGGAGACCCACTTCGGTACCAGGTGTTCGCCGATACGCCAGTGCCCGTTTTCCAGTTTCATGCTAAAGACAATCCTGTTTCCGCGATCATCGTTCACATCCACGTGAAACAGCTCATCCACACCCGGCACCTTCCGGAAATTGAACTCTTTAAGTTGGCTGGGGGCTTTGATCAGTTTAGTAAATTGAATATTCTTCCGCACATTTAATCCCATACATAAGGTATTGAGCGGTTATTTATACAACTATTATACCTGCCGGAAGCATAGTTCCCGGCGTTCGCGGAACCCAGAGCCTCAGACCGTTCAACCGGGACTCCTTGCAGCGGCCGCCGCTTTCACCTTTTACCTGTCACATGCTGAGTAAAAATATCGGCAGTACCGCCACTTATAATTGAATTGGCACACCAGTCAAAAGACATTGATATGCTTGCTATTTATTTTTATCTTTCAACGTTTAATCAAACCTGTTGCTTCATGAGAATCATATCCTGTCTGGCCGGCATCGCGTTGCTGCTGGCGCCGATGACTGTTGTCAGGGCACAAAAATCAACCTCGAATACCGGTAAAGACGATCCGGTCAATGCCACCCTGCTTTCCGGCCTGCGTTTCCGCAGTATCGGGCCTGCAATCACCTCCGGGCGGATTGCCGACCTCGCGGTCAATCCACAAAACTTCAGCGAGTATTATGTTGCAGTGGCTTCCGGTGGCGTATGGAAGACAACCAACGCCGGTCTCACTTTCACACCGCTGTTCGACAAAGAAGGTTCTTATTCCATAGGCTGCGTAACGGTGGATCCCCGCAATCCCAACATCGTCTGGGTGGGAAGCGGCGAGAACAATAACCAGCGCAGCGTTGCTTATGGCGATGGCTTATATAAGTCCGAAGACGGCGGCGCTACCTGGAAGAACGTAGGACTGCAGAAATCCGAACACATCGGCAATATCGTGGTAGACCCCACGAATTCCGATATCGTTTATGTAAGTGCTTACGGGCCGCTCTGGAGCTCCGGAGGCGACAGGGGTATTTATAAAACCACTGACGGCGGCAAAACCTGGAAGAACATACTTTCAGTCAGTGAACATACGGGCTTTAATGAAATCCGTATGGATCCGCGCGACCCGCAGGTGCTCTACGCTGCCGCGCACCAGCGCCAGCGAAAAGTATTTACCTATATCGGCGGCGGTCCCGAATCTGCGCTTTATAAAAGTACAGACGGCGGTGCCACCTGGAATAAGATCATGAACGGAATGCCTTCAGGAGACCTGGGGCGTATCGGCCTGGCCATCTCTCCCGCAAACCCCGACGTAGTGTATGCGATCGTTGAAGCCTCAGAGGGCGGCGGTGTGTATCGCAGTGACAACCGTGGCGCCAGCTGGAGAAAACAAAGTAATTATTCATCCTCGGGCAATTATTACCAGGAACTGTTTGCCGATCCCAAAGACGTGGACAAGGTGTACGCGATGAACGCATATATGGTGATCAGTACCGATGGTGGAAAGAATTTCAAAATCCTCGGAGAGAAAAGCAAACACATCGACAATCACGCGATGTGGATAGACCCCACCAATACAGACCATTACCTCGTGGGCTGCGACGGCGGACTATACGAAACCTGGGATGCCGCCGCTAACTGGCAGTTCAAACCAAACCTGCCCGTAACGCAGTTCTACAAAGTCACCACGGATAACGCGCTTCCTTTTTACAGCGTTCATGGAGGTACACAGGATAACTTCAGTATCGGCGGTCCATCCCGCACGCTCAGCGGCAACGGCATATTCAACTCCGACTGGTATTTTACCAGCATCGGCGATGGTTTTGAAACACAGGTTGACCAGTCTGACCCCAACATCGTTTACGCGCAGTCGCAGTACGGCGGCCTGGTGCGCTATGATAAGCTCAGCGGCGAGATGCTCGACATCAGGCCCGTTGAACTCGAAGGCGAGGCCGCATACCGCTGGAACTGGGATGCCCCCTTGCTGATCTCCCAATTCGATAATAAACGCCTCTATTTCGCTTCCAACAAACTCTTCCGTACCGACGACCGCGGGAATACCTGGAAAGTGATCAGCCCCGACCTCACGCGCCACATCGATCGCAACAAGCTGCCGGTGATGGGCAAGGTATGGAGTGTGGATGCTGTAGCGAAAAACGGCTCCACGGATATTTTCGGGAATATTACCACGATCGCCGAATCTAAACTTGACGAAAACCTGTTGGTAGTAGGTACCGATGACGGCCTCCTGCACATCACAACCGACGGCGGCCGGAACTGGAGAAAGATAGACAATATTGCAGGCGTACCGGAGATGACCTATGTGAACCAGGTGATCACTTCCCTCCACGACAGGAACACGATTTATGTAACCTTTAATCATCACCGCTACGGCGACTTCCATCCCTATGTGTATCGCAGCAGTGACCTTGGTAAAACCTGGACCGCCATACAGAATAACCTGCCGGAGCGGGGGAGTGCTTATACCATTGCCGAAGACCATGTAAATCCCGACCTGCTTTTTGTGGGAACCGAGTTTGGGGTGTTTACAACCATTGATGGCGGGCGCAAATGGATCCAGCTGAAAGGCGGACTGCCCACTATTGCCGTGCGCGATATTGAAATTCAACGCCGCGAGAATGACCTGGTGCTCGCAACCTTCGGACGTGGTTTTTACATCCTCGATGATTATACCCCGCTGCGCAGGCTGAACAAGGAACAACTGGACAGCAGGGCCGCCATCTTCCCGGTAAAGGACGCACTGATGTACATTCCTTCCGTTCCCCTGGGCGTACGCGGTAAAGGATTCCAGGGAGAAAGCTTCTTTACTGCAGAGAACCCGCCGGTGGGCGCGGTATTTACGTATTACCTGAAAGACGAACTGAAAACGCTCAGGCAGGTGCGGCGCGATACCGAAAAAGAAATGATCAAAAAAGGAGAGAACCCTTATTACCCTTCAGTCGATTCACTGCGGATGGAAGACGAGCAGGTTGCCCCGCACCTGCTTTTCACAGTTACCGACGAAGCAGGCAACGTCGTAAGGCGGATCAGGACCACACCGAAGAAAGGAATGAACCGGGTTACCTGGGATTTTCGTTATCCTTCCTACGGACCGGTGAACTTTACACCTTTCGAAGAATCGTTTGTGTTCAGCGGGCGTGAAACAGGAAACCTGGCAGCGCCGGGCACTTACCGGGTGTCAATGAGCAAGTTTGAAGACGGTGTATATACCGAGCTGGTTCCACCGGTGAGTTTCAAGACAGTGGCGCTGAATAATTCTTCCATCCCGGTCACCGACCGGAAAGCGCTGGATGAGTTCAGCCGGAAAATCGCCGAACTGAGGAGGGTAGCAGGGGCCGCAGACGCTTACCTCGATGAACTGAACAACCGCATGCGTTACATCAATGCGGCCATACTGGAAACACCGAAGCTTCCATTGTCCTTCTCAGAAAGGGTTCATGCAATACAGAAGCGGCTGAATGCAGCAAACACCGCAATGAATGGTGACCGCACGCTGTCATCAAGAGAATTTGAAACCCTTCCTTCACTGAACGGAAGGATCAACAGCATCACTTCGGCGTTGTGGTCTACCACATCGGCACCCACGCAAACACAGTACAGGAGTTATGAACTGGCTGCACAGCAATTCACACCACTGCTGGCGGAGATCAACGCTATAGGCGATGAGATCCGGAAACTGGAGGCGGAACTTGAAAAAGCCGGTGCACCTTACACACCCGGGCGGATACCCGAGTGGCGAAGGAACTAACAGGAAAGAAGGGTGGAGCGATCCATCCTTCTTTTTTATTCGGCAACCGGAGTGATCACATTGAACCCCGGCGTCTCGTATTCCAGGATCTCATGTAATTTGTTTTCAACGTTTGCGATCCATTCCGGCAGGGCAGTGCTGGATATCTTCCACTGACCGCCTGACTCTTTGCGCATCTGGAACATGATGCGGTTCATGCGTTCATCGCTTACGTCAACGTGAAAGGTCTCAACGTCTGCGTTGGGTATCCTGCGGAAATTGAATTCGCGCTGCTGCGCGGGGGCTTTGATCAGTCTTGTGAACTGGATGTTTTTCGTTACGCGGAGGTCCATAGTATATAAGATTAGCTCCGCGGCAAAGGCAAGAACCGTACCGGCAGACCTCGGATCTTTGGTGAAAGACCAGACTCAGGAAAATTTAATGTTGATATAATAAAAGTGAAATTCGCCGTCCGAACGGTGTTCATCCGGGCGGGCAAATATCAAAATTCCAAATTCCAGGGAATTCAGGGTCGAACGGTGTTCATCCGGGCGGGCAAAAACTGAAATTCCAAATACCAAAATTCCAAATTCCAGGAAATTCGGCAAATTCTATGACTATCAACAATGACTGTCGCTGACTCCGCTGACTCCGCTGACTCTTGCTGACTTCCTTCAGACGCATCCTGAGATCTCCACGAAATCTTTTCCAAAGTCTGAAACTTTGGAAAAGCCCCGCTCCAACGGCTGACTGTCGCTGACTCCGCTGACTTCGCTGACTCTTGCTGACTTCGCTGACTCTTGCTGACTTCGCTGACTCTTGCTGACTTCGCTGCTTGTGTTTCTAGTTCTCCCGCCTCCCGCCTCCAGTCTCCCGCCTCCAGTCTCCCGTCTAACGCCTAACGCCTAACGCCTCCCGCCTAAACCCCAGCGCCTGTCAAACAGCGTCCTTATCCAGATTTTCCTCTTCCGGTAAATAGTGTTCATGGGTATGAACCGGTTCTTCTTTGGTTTTCTTCATCCGCATCTGCAACACGTCAACCAGCAGGGCGAAAGCCATGGAGAAATAGATATAACCTTTTGGTATATGGAAGTCGAGCCCTTCACCGATCAGC
>DASVBM010000218.1:0-3853 GCA_036375835.1 Chitinophagaceae bacterium
TGACGAGAGACGCGTATCCGAATGGTGTATACCTGAAGCGACTGAATCGCAAAACAGTGGTGGAACAGCTTACCAGCCAGAAGGTGAGTAAGATACAGGAGGAGCTCAAAGACACAACCAGCAAGGTGAAGGAAGAAGTGATGCGGCCGTTTGACCAGATAGCGATCGACCTGGAAGCGGTGCTGGCTAACCCCGGCAGCATTGACGATATCGTGCTGGAGGAAGGCGACGTACTCACGGTGCCACAACGGAAGTCGGAGGTGCGTATCAGCGGCGAGGTGCTATTCCCCACGCAGGTGGTGTTCGAGGAAAACATGGACATGGAAGACTACCTGGATCGTGCGGGTGGACTAACGGATGTAGCAGACCGGAAAAAGATCTATGTACTCTATCCAAACGGAAATGCCAGCAAGACAACGAAAGTGCTGTTCGGCAAGCGCTACCCGAAGGTCACGCCGGGCGCGGAGATCATCATTCCCAAGAAACCGGATAACAAACGCAACAAGCTGAGCACTGCGGAGCTGATCGGGATAACCACGGCGATAACCAGCCTGGCGGGGGTGTTGGTGGCGTTGATCGTCAACATGAATAAATGACAATTGGACAATTTGCCGATTCGACGATTCGGCAATTCGGCAAATTGGCAATTCGGGAATTCGACGATTCGGACCTCACCCCAGGCTCCTCTCCAGCTGTAGAGAGGAGCGTTCAGCGTTTCGTTTTCAATTGAGCGTAAGAAAACAGCCAGTAACGCAAAGGGCGCAAAGGGCGCAAGGGGAGCCACCCCGTCCGGCCGGTCATCCGGGCGGGCTCGGGATGACAAACCGTTGCGATAGTTCTCTCGATTTTTTGTTATGCCAGCATTTCCGAAGCCTGTTACACCTGAAGTTTTTGACTTTTAACTTTTGAATTTTGACTTTTGACTTTTGAATTCTCCGCTCATACCCTTCTCCTATGGAAGAAAAAAATACGAAAGAAATCTCCATTACTGAGTTTGTAACCATCATTCGCAGTAACGTCCGGTTCTTATTTTCCAAATGGCTGCTCATCCTGGGCATTGCTTTTCTCTGTGGACTGATCGGTATTGCATATGCCTGGCTGCAGAAGAAGTACTACATCGCCGAAATGAGTTTCGTAACTGAAACGGAGTCAAAGGGTCCCATCAGTGCATACGCGGGGATCGCCGCGCAGTTTGGGATAGATATTGGCGGCGGAAGCAATACGCTTTTTGAAGGTGATAACCTTATTGAATTGCTTCGTAGTAAAACACTGGTGATTCAAACTTTATTATCGCCGGTAAGTGAAGCAGATAAGACGCTGATGATCCAGCGGTACATAACTGCTAATAAGATGGACCGAAAAAGCAAAACAAGCAGCGTAGATTTTAGCAGTTTTGGCAGAACGGTAAACCGATCGCGGGATAGTATTGTATTGGAAGTTGCCAAACAGATCAGGGAAAAAGAATTATCGATCCGTAAGCGCGACAAAAAGCTCAGCATTATCGATATGGAGTTTTTCAGCGTAGATGAAACGCTGGCGAAGCAGTTTACCGAGCAACTTGCCAATAACGCGATAAGGTATTACACCGATTATAAATTAAAGAAATCGCGACAGAACGTTGCTATCCTGGAACGCCAGACAGACTCCATACGCGGTATGTTATATAGCAGTATCGGCGCAGTGGCCGCCAGTACGGACCTGAATGTAAATCCCATCAGGCAGTCCGGAAGAACCGGTACACAAAGAAGACAGGTGGACGTGCAGGCAAATGGAGCATTGTATGCCGAGCTTGTAAAAAACCTGGAACTGAGCCGCCTTTCATTACGAAAAGAAACGCCTTTGATACAGGTGATCGACAGGCCGATTCTGCCACTGGAACAAAAGGGAATAGGCAGGTTGTTGGCGGGATTGATCGGTGCATTTATCGGGGGCATGCTCTGTGTAGCCCTACTATTGGCCGGGCGTTGGTTTGCGACGAAGCAGCGCAAGGACACGGTTGTGGTTTCATAATAATATTTAAACAAGGGACTAATGTCATTGAACGGCAAATCAGTTTTGGTGACCGGCGGAACCGGTTCTTTTGGAAAGAAGTTTGTTGAAGTGGTATTGAAAAAATACCCGGCTATAAGGCGACTGGTGGTTTACTCAAGAGATGAGCTAAAGCAGTACGAAATGGCGCAGTTGTTCCCAGAGTCGAAATACCCAGCTATGCGCTATTTTATCGGTGACGTGCGTGATGGCGCCCGGCTGAAACGCGCCTGCGAGGGTGTAGAGGTGATCGTACACGCGGCGGCGTTGAAGCAGGTGCCTGCGGCGGAGGAGAACCCCATGGAGTGCATCATGACCAACGTGATGGGCGCGGAGAACATCATTAATGCGGCGCTGGATTCGGGAGTGAATAATGTGGTTGCGCTGTCTACCGATAAGGCTGCTGCGCCGATCAACCTGTATGGCGCTACGAAACTTTGTTCGGATAAATTATTCATTGCTGCGAATAATATCAAGGGAAGCCGGGACCTGAAGTTCTCGGTGGTCCGGTATGGAAACGTTATGGGTTCCCGCGGCTCGGTGATACCGTTCTTCCTGAAGAAGCGGAAAGAGGGAGTTATCCCGATCACCGATGAACGCATGACCCGGTTCAATATTTCGCTGGAAGAGGGGGTGAATATGGTGCTGTTCGCTATTGAGAACGCCTGGGGCGGTGAGCTGTATGTTCCGAAGATCCCTTCCTATAAGATCACGGATGTGGCCGAGGCCGTCGGACCGGAATGCCGTAAAGAGGTAGTGGGTATCAGGCCGGGTGAGAAGATCCACGAAGAGATGATCACCGAGGCCGATTCATTTACTACCGTGGATATGGGTAAGTACTACGCCATCCTGCCGCAGCAGTCCAAATGGACCGTTGAAGATTTTAAGAAACACTTTAATGCGGTACCGGTACCGGTTGGATTTAAATACAGTTCAGGCACGAACACCGAATGGCTGAGCGTAGTTGAACTCCGTGAGCTGATCCGTACGCACGTAGATCCTGATTTCAAGTGATAAAAAGAAAAGTCACTGCCATCGTACAGGCGCGTACGGGTGCCACGCGTCTTCCCAATAAAGTTTTTCTGCCGCTCGCGGGCAGGCCTTTGATCTGGCATGTGTTTGACCGGCTTCGGTATTCGAAACAGATTGACGAGTATGTGCTGGCCACTACTACCAGCAAAGGCGACGATGCGCTGGAGCAGTGGGCGCGGGAAAATAATATCCCCTGTTTCCGTGGCAGCGAAGCGGATGTGTTGGCAAGATATTATGGCGCGGCCCGGTCGCACCAGGCAGAAGTGATTGTTAGAATTACCGCTGATGACCCTTTCAAGGACCCGCTAGTGATTGACCAGGTGATCGGCATGTTTATCCAGCAGGGGCTGGATTTTGCATATAATAACAAGCCGCCGAGTTTCCCGGAGGGACTGGATACTGAGGTATTCAGTTTTGAAGCGCTGAAGCTGGCGCAGGAAAAGAGCAACGATCCATTCGAGCGGGAACACGTGACGCAGTATTTTTACCGCAACCCGGATGATTTCAAACAGAGCAACCTTGCTTACGAAAAGGATTTGTCCTACCTGCGCTGGACACTGGATACGGCTGAGGATTATGCGATGGTGAAGCTGGTGTACGAGAAGTTGTATAAGGAAGGCGCGATATTTTTAATGAATGATATCCTGGCGCTGCTGGAGCGGGAGCCGGGGATTGCGGAGATGAACAGCGGGGTGAAGCGGAGCGCGATGTATGGGGGGGATGCTGGAATTTGACAATTCGACAATTCGACAATTCGACGATTCGACAATTCTGTGGTTCGTGCAGTCCCACC
>DASVBM010000368.1:0-3092 GCA_036375835.1 Chitinophagaceae bacterium
TGGGAAATAAATACAATGCCAGCCAGGACCTGCTGCGCGAAACCTTCCAGTATGATGGTTCGGGTGGAACGGTATCGATTGACAGCGTTTACCGGACAACGGGCACAAAAGTGAAAGTGGAAACACCTGCCACATTTAACTTCGGTATGCTGTTTCATAAAACACTGACCAACGAAGTCGGTACCATGGATACCTGGTCCTTTGGCTTCGAATATGAAACCTCCAAGTGGTCGCAGTACCGTTTTAACGGGCTGCGGGATAAAGTCGGCGATTACTGGCAGTTCAAACTCGGCGGGCAGTTCATCCCGAATGCAAGCTCTGCATCATGGATCGGCCGTTCAACCCTGCGTATAGGCTTCAATTTTGGAAAAGACTATATCAATGCTGATAATAAGGGATTGAAGGTCTTTACCGGTTCGGTTGGTCTTGGCATACCCGCAGGTGTGCGCAGGGACGCCAAGGTGAATACGGCGCTGGAGTTTGGTAAAAGGGGAAGCAACGTGAACAATGTGACAGAAAGTTATTTCCGCTTTTCAGTTGGGCTCAGCCTTTCCGACCTTTGGTTCGTTAAGCGTAAATATGACTAAGCGCGCAGCACATATTATTTTTTTCCTGGCAGCTCTCCAAGGCTGCTTTTTTTTCGCTGCCTGTGAAAACGATATGCGGGAGGTGGAGAAGTTTGCCCGTAAAGACATCGGCGTGGAAGAGGGAAAGCAGATCGAAAGCCTGCTCAGTAATGGCGGGGTGCTGAAAGCACGGTTAACGGCCCCTGTTTTCCTGCGTTACCAGACACAGGTGCCCAGGATTGAATTTCCCAAAACACTGCACGTGGATTTTTACGACAGCACCCGTAATATCGAGAGCCAGCTATTCGCCAAATACGGTGAATACAAGGAAAACGAGAACAAGGTCTACCTGCGCGACAGTGTTGTGATCTTTAATATCAAGGGCGATACCCTGTTTACCGACGAGTTGTTCTGGGACCAGAACACGCAGTTATTCTTCACCGATAAACCGGTGGTGATCAGCCAGACGAAACCGCAGCGGCAGAAAATATACGGCATCGGTCTGAGCGCCGACCAGAACCTCAGCTGGTTCACCATCAAGAATCTCCAGCCGCCAAGCTTTACCGAAGTGCCGGACAGCACTTACCTCTGATAAGCATACCGCCAGCGCTATTCGTCATTCCTTATCCGGGTGCTTTGCACTTATTTTGCACAAAACATTATCTATGGAATATCGCAGAATGGGCAGGACCGGTTTGCAATTGAGTGTGCTCAGCTTTGGAAGCTGGGTTACGTTTCATAAGCAGATAGAAGATTTAACCGCAGATGAGCTGATGGGTATTGCCTATGACAACGGCATTAATTTTTTCGATAACGCGGAGGTATATGCATTGGGTGAGAGTGAGCAAATGATGGGCAGGGTGTTGAAGAAGAAAGGGTGGGACAGAACGTCCTATGTTATTTCATCCAAGGCATTCTTCGGATGGCGCGGTAAACAGAACAAGCCGAACCAGACAGGTCTCAGCCGGAAACACCTGGTGGAAGCCTGTAACGAGGCTTTGCAGCGTTTGCAGCTGGACTATATCGATCTTTATTTCTGCCACCGCCCGGATAAAAACGTCCCGGTTGAAGAAGTGGTATGGACGATGAATACGCTGATCCAGCAGGGTAAGATCCTTTACTGGGGCACTTCGGAGTGGAGTGGCGTGGAAATTATGGAAGCCCATCGCGTGGCACAGCAGTACAGGCTGATTGGCCCTGCGATGGAACAACCGCAGTACAATCTTTTTGAAAGAGAGAAGCTGGAAAAAGACTACCTGGAGATATTTAAAAATGTAGGACTGGGTACCACGATATGGAGCCCACTTGCTTCCGGGTTACTCACCGGAAAATACAATAAAGGCATCCCGGAAAACAGCAGGCTGGGATTGGAAGGTTTCGACTGGCTGAAGAACCGCTGGATGGTTGAAGACAAGATCCGCAAGGTGCAGGAACTGGAGAAGGTTGCTGCAAGGCTGGGGGTTTCGCTTGCTTCGTTAAGTATCGCCTGGTGTATTAAAAATCCAAACGTCACAACCGCGATCTTGGGAGCAACACGCAAAGAGCAACTCCTGGATAACCTTAAGGCTTTGGAGGCGCTCGATAAACTGACGCCGGAAGTTCTCGCAGAGATCGATACCGTTATGGAAACAAAGCCACTGCAGCCGGAATACTAAATCGGAAAGACCCTGCACATCGCAGGGTCTTTTATTTCACCTTCATTTCTGTATAGCAGCCTGTTCCTGAATGCCTGCCGGAAAATGACGGCTGTGCAGCAAGAACAGGGAAAAGATTAATTTTATATTTAACCTTTGAGAATTGCAATGCCCGAGCACCTGTCGATCATATTCTGGATACTGGGAACACTTCTGTTCATCGGTTTTTTTTCCGGCCTCGAGATCGCTTTTGTAAGCGTGAACAGGCTGAGCGTGGAGCTGAAGAAGAAGCAGGGGAAGAAGAGTGGTATTATCATTTCCTCCTTCCTTGAAAAACCATCCCGCTTTATCGGCACTACACTGCTGGGCTTCAATATCTTCCTGGTGGTATACGGCCTGCTGTTCAGCGACCTGCTGCGGCTCTCGCTCTGGAACCCGTTTCGCATACAGAATGAATACTTTAAACTGGTTTTCGATACGCTGATCTCCACTTTCATCGTGTTGCTTCTGGGTGAGTTTATCCCGAAAGCGATATTCCGCGCGAAGAACGACCAGCTGCTTTCGTTCTTTGCACCGGTTGCAAAATTCTTTCATGACCTGTTGTACCCGGTAGCCTTCATTTTTGTCCGGATCTCGGAGTGGATACTGAAATACATATTTAATGTTCGGGTGAAGGAGAGTGACGAGGCGTTTTCACAGGTGGACCTTGAGCATTTTTATCTCCAGAGCAAGCAACAGGATGACGACCAGGAGCTCAACACCGAGCTGTTTGAAAATGCACTGTCGTTACCTTCCGTCAAGGTGCGCCAGTGCCTGGTACCGCGAACAGAAATAGAGGGAATTGAGATCTCGGACAGTCCGGACGAGCTGCGGGAAAAGTTCATAAAGACCA
>DASVBM010000501.1:0-6022 GCA_036375835.1 Chitinophagaceae bacterium
GAACCCGCGCGCGCAAAATGAAGTTCGACGACGACCTGATGGGTGAGCTCATCCGCTTCGTTTCTTCACATGAGGTTGGTCACACGCTCGGCCTGCTGCACAACATGGGCAGCAGCAGCCGTACGCCGGTAGACAGCCTGCGCAGCAAGCAGTGGGTGGAGAAGCATGGCCACACGGCCTCCATCATGGACTATGCGCGCTTCAACTACGTGGCACAGCCGGAAGACAACATCAGCGAGATCGGTTTGTTCCCAAAGATCGGCGAATACGATATCTGGGCGATTAAATGGGGTTACGGATACATCCCCGGCAACACTGAAGAAGAGAAAAAGAAGAACAGCGACAAGCTGATCCGCGAAACACTGGCGAAGAACCCGCGTACCTGGTTTGGTACTTACGAGTTGGGTAACGACAACGACCCGCGCAGCCAGCGTGAAGACCTGAGCGATAATTCCATCAAGGCCAGCGAATACGGTATCAAGAACCTGCAGCGCATCCTCACCAACCTGCAGGAGTGGACCAAGCAGCCGAACGAGATCAACGAAAGCCTCGATGATATGTATGGCGAGCTGATCGGCCAGTACCGCAGGTATATGGGCCACGTGACCACTAATATCGGCGGCGTGTATGAAACATTCCGTACCGCGGAAGAAGGCGGTCCCGTTTACGAGGTTGTGCCCAGGAGCCGCCAGAAAGATGCGGTGAACTTCCTGCAGAAGCAGATCTTCGAAACACCGAAATGGCTGGTGAATAAAGACATCTGGAACCGTATCAGCAACCCGGGCGAAACAGCAGACCCCGTTGCCGCTGCACAGGAATCGGCGCTGAACAGCCTGCTGAGTGATGACAGGCTGAACCGCCTGCAGGTGAACGTGGAGCGCTTCGGTGCAGACAAAGCCTACAGCGCGGTAGAACTACTGAATGACGTGCAGTCGGGCCTCTTCAGTGAGCTCGCTGGCCGGAAAGCCATCGACCCGTACCGCCGCGGTCTGCAAAGGGTTTACGTTGAAAGACTGAACTCGATCCTGAATCCACCGCCACCGTCTACAGTTTCCATGGGCAACACTACCATCACGGTAACCCGCGGTTCAAAAAAGACCGACCTTCCGGCAATCGCCAGGGCACAGCTCACCAAACTGCGTGCACAGGTTGTTGCGGCTATACCGGGTACCACCGATTCCATGAGCAAGATCCACCTCCAGGAACTGGCAGAGCGCATCAAGCGCGCGCTGGATCCTGATGGGAAATAATTAATATTCATTTTGAGCTTAAGTCCTGCCTTCGGGCGGGACTTTTTGCGTTCAGGCGGAATATTGAGGCGGGAGACTGTAGGCGGGAGGCGGGAGGCGGGAGGCTGGAGGCTGGAGTGTCAGGTCGTTAACACCGTCGAAAAATTATATCCCTTCATAACAATCATGAAATATCTGCGTTCCATTAAAAAAAAAGCTGCCGTCCGGCGGGAGTTTTTATTTTCATCCTATGAAAGTGTACCGGTCAAAGATCAGCTACTGGATCGTGGTGCCCATTGCAATCGCACTGGCTGCCACCTGTGTTCCGCTGGTGATCTTCGGCCTGTGGATCGCAGCGGCGGTCACACTAGTCATCAGTTTCGCCTTGCTTTACCTGTTCCTGAGCACTTATTACGTTGTAGTCGGAAATACCCTGCGCGTCAGGACCGGGTTTATATTCAGCCTGGAAATAGATATCCAGCAGCTGAAGAAAATCGAAGAGACGCGAAACCCCATCAGTTCCCCCGCTTTGTCGCTCGACCGGCTGCAGCTGTTTTATGGTCGCGGCAACAGCGTCATTATTTCTCCAAAAGAAAAAGAAAGATTCATCCGGCACCTGCTCTCCGTTAAACCGGGTATACAGGTGAAACGATATTCAAGAGGCACCTGATGCACCGCCGATCATCACCCGGGCGGCAATCATAACTGATCATACCAGGCATGAAAAACAGTGTGCCCTCATCGTCACGCGGCCGCCAGGCCCCGCAATCATCAACAATCCTATCAATCATGAAAACCAGCGTTCCCCTTCCCGCTCATCATTCGTACCGCAGCGCCACAATCGGGTCAAGCCTTGACGCTTTCTGGGCGGGATAAATACCCGCGGCGAGTCCTACCCCGCTGCATATAAGGATGCCCAGCGTCACCCATTTCCAGGGTACAACGAAGCCGGTGCCCAGCACCATCGTGAAGAGATTGCCCACCAGCACACCGAGCAGGATACCGAAGATCGCGCCCATCACGCTGATGATTACGCTCTCCAGCAGGAACTGCCAGCGTACGTCTGAACGTTTTCCGCCCAGCGCCTTGATGAGCCCCACTTCCCGGGTACGTTCATTTACTGCGACCAGCATAATATTCATCAGGCCGATGGCAGCGCCGATCAGCGTGATAAGTCCGATGGCAGCGGATGAATTCTGGATGGTACCCAGCAGGCTGATGAAAGTCTCTGCAATGCGGTCGCTTTTTTCGATCACAAAATTGTCGTCGTCTCTTGGGGTGAGTTGCCGCACCGACCTGAACACACCGATGGTTTCACCGATTGCGGGTTCCAGCTGTGCAACATTGTCGACTTTTACACCGATGAGAAAAGATCCCGCAGCACCGCGCATTTTACGGGCGTTATTATATGAGGTGATGATGACGTCGTCCTGCCTCAGGAAGGCACTCGAGCCTTTGCTCTTGAGCAACCCGATCACGCGGTAAGGCATACTGCCAACCCGGATAATGCGGTCGATACTTCTTTCGGGATTTCTTCCAAAAAGTTTTGAAGCAACATTGCTGCCGATGATGCAGACGTTCCTTCCGGAACTGATGTCGAGGTTGTTCAGGTTTCGCCCGGCCACCAGTGAGTAACCGTTCACATAGAGGTAGTTTTCATCGCCTCCCCAGACGGTCACTTCAGGATTCGTTTCCTTCTCTTTATAACGGCAGACCAGGTTTCCGCCACCGCGCAGGTAGATACTCACCGCTGCGGGGAAATCGAAACCGGACTTAAACCGTTCCGCTTCTTCTTTGTTGATAGGGCGGTCAAGCATCGACTTTCTTTCCTTTCTACCCTTCACACTGCGCACATTTGCCCTTCTGCCGAACTGTACGCCCCGCGATTCCCGGAAACGCAGGCTGAAGGCATTGGCGCCCATCGTGGAGAAATTCTCGGTGAGGCTCTGGTTCATAGCCTCAATGGCGGTGACGATACCGATCAAAGCCATAATACCAAAAGCGATGATGGCTATGGTTATGCCTGCACGTAGTTTATTGCTGCGAACGGTCCGATACGCAAGGGAGAATGTATCCTGTAGATTCATGAAGCATAAAGGTACACGAAAAAATCTGCGGCAATCTTAGCCCACGATGTAATTCCAGCCATAGGGATCGCGCTGGACGCCGCTACGTATCGCTTCCAGCCGGTCTTTCAGTTTGAACAGGATATTCGCCGGTGTATATGGAGGCAGGTGATGGTCGCGCTTATCGATACCGATGGTTTCAATCGGGGCCACTACCGCGGCAGTGCCCGCGCCGAAAGCTTCGGTGATCGTTTTGTTCAGGAAGGCCATCTTCAGTTCCTCTACCGATACCCGACGTTCTTCAATGGTCAGGCCCATCTCCGCCGCCAGCACCAGCAGCGAGTCGCGGGTAACGCCGTCAAGGATCGAGTCGCTGAGTGAAGGCGTAACCAGTTTGTCTTCGATCACGAACATCACGTTCATGGTGCCGGATTCCTCGATGTACCGGTGTTCGATGGCATCGGTCCAGAGCACCTGGTCGTAACCCTCCTGTTTTGCCTGCTGTGAAGGATAAAACGCAGCCCCGTAATTACCCGCGCATTTTGCGTAACCGGTTCCGCCTGTCACCGCGCGCACGTATTCTCTTTCCACCTTCACCTTGATGGGTTCAGGGTAGATCAGTTCTACCGGCCCGGTGATGATCATGAAGAAGTACTCGTCGGAAACTTTCACTCCCAGCCTGGGTTCGGAAGCAAATACAAAAGGACGCAGGTAGAGCGCCTTGTCTTTTGCCGAGGGTACCCAGTCGCGGTCAAGATCCACCAGCTGGTGCAGCGCTTCGGTAAACAATTCTTCGGGGATCGCGGGCATGCACATACGGCCCAGTGAGACATTCAGCCGTTTCCAGTGTTTATGGAGGCGGAAGATATTCACGCTTCCGTCCTGCATACGGAAGGCTTTCATGCCTTCAAAGATGGACTGCCCGTAGTGAAGGGCCATCGCCGCCGGGTTGATGGTGATGTCACCAAAGGGCATGATCTGCGCGTTCTGCCACTGCCCGTTTTTATAACGGCAGAGGAACATATGGTCGGAATAGTACTTCCCGAAGCCGGGGTTTTCGATGTCTGACTGTGCGAGCCTTGAATGACTGGTGATCCTGGTGGTGATTCCTGCAACTGCTTCCATGGTGGAGTAATTCTGGTTAAGGAATGTGGTTTTTTATTTCGATCAGCAAAGCTTTAAAAAAAACAGGCTTTGAAACAGATTCAGTTTTTTTATTTTTGACTATATCAGATTCACTTCATATGGGAAAGATCCTCGCCGGCAAAACAGATCACAAGTACTTACAGGTAGCTGAAGGTATCGAGAAAATGATACACGACGACATACTACGAATCGGTGATAAGCTGCCTTCGGTACGGGTGCTCAGCGATGAATACGGAATCAGCATGGGCACGGCTTTCCAGGCTTATTACCACCTGGAAGGAAAGGGACTGATCGAAGCCCGCCCGAAAAGCGGGTATTACGTGCGGTTCAACCGCCGCCGTTTCCCGGAGGTTCCGAAAACCGTGGAGCCCGTGATTACCGCGCAAAACGTGAGTGTAAAGGAGATGATCGCCGCGGTGTATAAGAACATCACCGCGAAAGACGTGATCAATTTTTCTGTGGCTTCCCCCGCGATTGAATTGCTGCCCGCTGCCAAACTGAACAAATCGATTGTACATGCCTTGCGGTCTTCGAAAAACCACTGCCTGGATTATGAGGACGTACAGGGCAACCTTGAACTGAGAAAACAGGTGGCGCGTTTGAGTTTCAACTGGGGCGGCCACGTAGACGCGGATGAAGTGATGATCACCGCCGGGTGCATGGAAGCGATCGTGCTCTGCCTGAAAGCAGTAACCAAAGCGGGCGATACGGTGGCCATTGAAAGCCCCACCTATTTCGGCATTTTCCATATCATGGATAGCCTGGGACTGAAAGTGATCGAGATACCAACCGACCCCGCAACGGGCGTGAACCTTGAACAGCTGGAAAAAGCGATCCGGAAATTCAATATCAGGGCCTGCGTCTTCGTACCCAATTTCAACAACCCACTGGGCTCCTGCATGCCGGACGAGCAGAAAAAGAAACTGGTGGAGATCATCACGCGTTACAAGGTGCCGCTTATCGAAGACGATATATATGGCGAATTGTATTTCGGAAGACATCGCCCCAAAACCTGCAAGTCGTTCGATACCGAAGGCTGGGTACTGCAGTGCACTTCAATTTCCAAATCGCTGGCGCCGGGTTACCGCATCGGCTGGTGTTTACCCGGCCGGTTTACCGATGAAGTGAAACGGCTGAAGCTGATCCATAATATTTCCACCAATACGCTGGTCCAGGTTGCCGTCGCGCATTTTCTCAGCATCGGCCGTTATGAATACCACCTGAAGCACCTGAGGAAAGCGCTGCATATGCAATGCCTGAGATATGTGCAGGGCATACGCGAACACTTTCCCGAACACGTGCGCGTGAGCAGGCCCTCCGGTGGCTTTGTACTCTGGCTGGAACTGGATGAAAAAGTGAATACCTACAAGCTCTACCAGGAAGCGATGAAACATAATATCTCTATCTCGCCCGGGCAGATATTCTCGGTACAGGGCAATTATGGCAACTGTATGCGCATCGGTTACGGAAGAAAATACGACGCCGAGGTTGAGTACTGCCTGAAGGTGCTGGGCGAACTGATCCGTAAAATGATGCGGGGCAGGTAGGCCATCGCCGGATCATTAACCCCGGCCTTCAGGC
>DASVBM010000332.1:0-4302 GCA_036375835.1 Chitinophagaceae bacterium
GGGGAGGCGGGGGCATTTAGTAACGAGGGCCTTTCAAGGATATCATAATACACTCCCGGTTCGATTAAACATCGCAAATCGGTTATATTCGTTTGAGATAGTTTTACGCGGTGGATTTGTGTCAACACGCGTACAAAAGCCAGACCATATGCAGCCAACTAAACTGAGACCAAATCAGCAAATAAGAACCACAGTCGTATACCTTGCTTTCAGCCTGGCCGGCATTGTTTCCTGCGGGCCGGACAGCAGGCCGGCAGGTTCAACGGGCGAGAAGACAACTCCTGAACCTGCGCCGCCGCAAGGGTTTGACGGTTCCAAATCCATCCGGGAGCAGGCCCTCATCGATTACGTGACCAGTTCAAATACCGTTGCGCCGAATGCCTCAAACGGGATCCCGTTTGGTCATCTCGACTATGACAAGGTTATCGCGTACGACTTCGCCGGAAGTGAAGAGACGTATCCAAATGTGATAGACAGGGAGGGAAAGTTTGTTCCGGTGGTAGTCCGCCAGCAGTCTCTAAGCCAGCTGCAGGCTGACAGGATTCTGTCCGCGCTGGCAGCGCGTTCCAGTTATGGGGAGGGTACCGCTGCCTGTTTCCAGCCGCATTTCGGTTTGGTTTTGTACAAGGGCAACAGGAAGGTAAACCAGCTGAGTGTTTGCCTGGATTGCAACTATCTCATAGCCGAGATCCCTATTCCCGCCGAGACAGCGAAAAAGATGAACGCGGGTACAGAAGCGGAAATTGTGCTCAGCGGATTTTCAAAGCAGGGCAGGCAGGCGATTACAGACCTGTGCAGGGAGTTGAACTTCCGGTATGGACGCGCCGAGGTGGAGACACCATAAAGGGCAGCAGGATTTACAACCCGATGGCCAGTCCGGCCTTAATGCTCAACCAGGAACCCCAGCCACCGGAGACAGTGGTGTATTCGCCCAGCACTTCGAAGGTGGCAAGCTTAAGCCCCGCGCCCAGTCCGGCAGTGAAATGGGTGCTTCCGTCCCGACTATGTTCGCTCTTCATGCCGGCGAGACCAGCATCCGCCTTTACAAAAATGTTCCTTCTCAAAAGGTATTTCCTGACACCCAGTTTGAAAGGCTGGTAGCGCAGGTTGCCGGCGGGGCTGTTGTCATCCTGCGGCATCAGCCAGGTGTAACCGGTGGTGGCGGTGAAGAAAGTGCTTTTGAAACCCAGACCGATCCCTGCTTCCACACCCAGGCCATTAGCGTAACCCGATCTGAGGTCTCCGAGCGGAGCAGCGTATTCCGCATGACCAAAAGCGAAAAACAACCGTTGCGCACGGACACTTGAGCTGGAAACGAGCATAACGATTGCAAGAAGGAGGATTGCTGGCTTCATGTTGGCGATTTGTTGAACGCAAAATAGATTTCTTTCAGATGTCTGGAAATAATTTTTATTTTGTCGGCAAAGACTGAAACTTTATGCGAAAACTACTACCCTTAATGTTCGTGTTGCTGCCTTCGCTGGCGATGGCGCAGAAGAACGCGATTAAAGTGAACCTTCCTTCACTTGCTATCCGCAACTACCACGTTCAGTACGAAAGAAAGATCCTTCCAAAGATCACGCTCAACCTCGGAGTGCGGATCATGCCCAAAGGCAGCCTGCCCATGCAGAGCACACTGGAGAAGTACGCGGGACTGGATGACCCTGATCTGGAACTGGGTAAATTCGAGATCGGTAACACCGCCTTCACGCTCGAGCCGCGTTTTTACCTCAGCAAGAAAGCGATGAAGGGCTTTTATATCGCACCCTACGCGCGGTATGCAACATTCGACCTGACGCTGCCTTTTAAATACACGTACAATGACCCGGCTACGGTGCCTCCACAGTCCACAACAAAAACGGCGCTTTTCAACGGTAAAGTGAATTCGTTCAGCGGCGGACTGATGTTCGGCACACAGTTCAACCTGGGTAAGCGCGTGGTGCTTGATATCTGGTGGCTGGGTGGTCATTTCGGCAGCAGTAATGGTGATCTTCGCTTTGACGTGGCACTGCCTACACAGGAAGAGCGCACCGCGGTTGAAAACTCGATCAAAGACTTCGATCCGAGCCCGTTCAAGATCAAGTACCAGGTTGGTCCTAATGGCGCTGTTATTGAATCCGACGGACCCTGGGCGGGGATCAGGGCCCTGGGTGTGAACCTGGGAATCAGGTTTTAGCGGTTGGCAGAGAAGGGCGCAGAGACCTTAAACAGGACGCGGAGTTCGCAGAGGTATTATAGCAATTCTCTGCGCGCTTCGCGTCCTTTGTTCTGCGGTGCCGGAGTTGGCAAATGATATCATACTATTTTTCGGCGCATATTGCGGCCATAACCTGCGGCGCACTGACAATAGCTCACTTCTTCAAATTCATCAGCATATCCGCCGTCATCTTCTGAAGGTCATATTCGTGTTTCCAGCCCCAGTCCTTTCGCGCAACGGAGTCGTCGATGCTCTGCGGCCAGCTGTTGGCGATCGCCTGGCGGTAATCGGGTTTGTAATCGATGGCGAATGAAGGAATATGTTTTTTGATTTCCGCGCCGATCTCTTCCGGCGAGAAGCTCATTGCAGAAAGGTTATACGAAGTCCGGATGCTTATCTTTTCTGCCGGCGCTTCCATCAGCTCTATCGTGGCGCGGATGGCATCGGGCATGTACATCATCGGCAGGTAGGTACCGGCTTCAAGGAAACAGGTATAGCGTTGCTTTTCCAGTGCCTCATAAAATATCTCCACGGCGTAATCGGTAGTGCCGCCACCGGGGGCTGACTTGTAACTGATGAGACCGGGATAGCGGAGGCTGCGCACGTCCACCCCGAAACGATGGTGATAATAATTACACCAGAACTCACCCGCGTATTTGCTGATGCCGTAAACCGTAGTGGGTTCGATCACGGTTTGTTGCGGGCAGTTCTGCCGCGGCGAGGTAGGACCAAACACCGCAATGCTGCTGGGCCAGTAAACTTTTTCGAGACTTTCCTCGCGGGCAATGTCCAGCACATTCAGCAATCCCTGCATATTCAGGTGCCAGGCGAGATTGGGATTTTTTTCACCGGTAGCGGAAAGGATGGCAGCCAGCAGATATATCTGGGTGATGTTCTGGCGGATCACCTGCACGTGCAGCATTTCCTTGTTCATCACATCCATGCTGACATACGGGCCGGTTCCTTTGAGTAGTTCGTTTTCCTCGCGCAGGTCGCTGGCAATAACATTATTGTTACCATACATGGCCCTGAGTGCCAGCGTAAGTTCCACTCCGATTTGTCCTGAAGCGCCAATAACGAGAATCTTTCCTTTAGCCATATTTAACAGATTAGGGTTAGCATGCATCTATAGCTCAGTGCCGGTTTTTCCCCGGCAAAGAAACAAACTTTGGTGTAGTTTCGCAGCGCAATTATCGAAGTTATGATGCCATCTTTTTTGCAGGAACTTTTCAAGGGACAATCATATGACGAGAATCAGTTTTTTCTGATCAGCGGTCCCTGCGTTGTAGAAAATGAAGAGATGCTGATGGAGGTGGCCGACAGGGTTGCCGGTATCTGTCGCAGGCTCGGAATTGCATATGTGTTCAAAGCAAGTTACCGTAAAGCGAACCGTACCAGCGCATCGTCTTTTACCGGCATCGGTGATTCGGAAGCACTGGCTTTACTGAGTAAAGTCGGTGCGCATTTCCAGCTTCCGCTCACCACGGATATTCATTCCGCTGACGAAGCTGCTGTTGCTGCCCAGTATGCCGATATCCTGCAGATACCGGCTTTTCTCTGCAGGCAGACAGATATACTGCTCGCCGCTGCCGCCACCCGTAAAATAGTCAATGTGAAGAAGGGACAGTTTGTGAGCGGCGAGGCGATGAAATTCGCGGTGGACAAGATCAGGCAGGCGGGGAACGATAAGGTGATGCTGACCGAAAGAGGAACAACATTCGGCTACCAGGACCTGGTGGTGGACTACCGGAACATCCCGCACATGCAGGCGCATGGCGTTCCGGTGGTCATGGATTGTACACACAGCCTGCAGCAACCCAACCTGGCATCCGGCGTTACCGGTGGAAACCCCCAACTAATATCCACAATCGCCAAAGCAGCCATTGCAGCCGGGGCGGATGGTATTTTCATCGAAACACATCCCAACCCCGCGGTAGCCAAAAGTGACGGCGCAAATATGCTGCAGCTGGATGGAATGGAACAATTGCTCGAAAGCCTGGTGAAAGTGCGGAAAGCTGTGATATAGAAATTCCAGATACTGAAATTCCAGATTCCAGATACTGAAATTCGCCAGCCTAATGCCTCCCGCCTCCCGCCTCCAGCCT
>DASVBM010000318.1:0-10890 GCA_036375835.1 Chitinophagaceae bacterium
AAACCGCCTGCCAACGCAGATGGATTTCCGGGACAAGAAACCGGCAACCGGCTTCTCTACCTTTATTACCCCTTACCCGGGTCTGAGGTGAACCTTAAGTGAGTCTTATATGCATCTGACCCGGACCTGATCTGCATCTGACCTGGACCTTACCTGCATCTGACCTGGACCTTACCTGCATCTTACTTGCAACTTACCTGCATCTGAGGTGAATCTGAGTTGCATCTGAGGAGTGCCTGAGGGCTGACAATGATAAGAAACCGGGCGGTTTCCCGCTGCCGTCACGAGGGGAAAACAAGCTGATTACCGTTACATAAATTCACGTCACTATAAAAACCTGTAACACCTTACAACTTATTGATATCTTTAAACCCGCAAAAAACCGCAGGATGGCGCATCACCTACCCGATATCGACCTGACAGACAGCTTCGAGAAAATACCTGTGAGGATATTTCCCTCTTCTAACGAAGGCTCGGCCTGGGTTGCAGCCGAAATTGCAACCCTCATCCGGGAAAAGCAGGCAGCCGGAGCGCCCTGTGTACTCGGACTGGCTACCGGTTCCACGCCCATCACCCTTTACGCGGAACTGGTTAAGCTGCACCGCCAGGATGGGCTCAGCTTTCGCAATGTGATCACCTTCAACCTGGATGAATACTACCCGATCGATAAAGAAGCGTTCCAGAGCTACCACTCGTTCATGCACCGCCATCTTTTCGACCACCTGGATATTGATCCCGCCAACATTCACATTCCCGACGGTGAACTTCCAAAAGAAGCGATCAAGGAGCACTGCCAGCAATACGAACAAATGATCGACGCGGTGGGGGGTATTGACATCCAGGTGCTGGGTATCGGGAATAATGGTCACATTGGTTTCAACGAACCGGGTTCAAGTATCTATTCGAAGACCAGGCTGATAACGCTGGACAACAGTACCCGTATCGCGAACTCGCAGGAGTTCTCGCATATTGCCGAAGTGCCGAGGCTCGCCATTACAATGGGAATCAACACCATCATGAAAGCCAAGCGCATTGTACTGATGGCCTGGGGATTCAAGGCTCCCATTGTTGCACGCGCGGTGGAAGGCAATCTTACCGAACAGGTGCCGGCAAGCCTGTTGCAGCAACATCCCGACTGCACTTTCGTCCTGGACGAATCTGCTGCCACTGAACTCACCAGGATCAAGTCGCCCTGGCTCACAGGCGAATGCGACTGGAATGCCAGGACGATCAAGCGCGCGGTGGTGAATCTCAGCCTGAAGCTGAACAAACCTGTGCTCAGTCTTACCAACCACGATTACAACGAAAATGGTCTGAGCGACCTGCTGGTGGAGAAAGGCGACGCCTACGAGATCAACCTGCAGGTATATTACCAGCTGCGCGACAGCATCACCGGCTGGCCGGGCGGCAAACCGAATGCTGTGGTACCTCAGCACCCCGAAAGAAGCGAACCCTATCCTAAAACCTGCCTTATATTTTCACCACACCCCGACGACGACATCATCAGCATGGGCGGTACGTTTATGCGCCTGCACGACCAGGGACATGATGTACACGTTGCCTACCAGACCAGTGGCAACATCGCGGTGACCGATGAGTTTGTAACACGTTTTATGGATTTCACGGTAGGCTTCGAGGAGATGTTCGGAATCGATAACCAGAAAAGCCGTGAGATACTGGCAAACGCGGCGCGTTTCCTCGCACTGAAGAAAAAGAACCAGCGGGATACCGACGAGGTACGCGCGATCAAAGGATTGATCCGGCGTTGTGAAGCCAAGGCCACCTGCAGATACGTGGGATTGCCTGAGACGAACTACCATTTCATGAACCTGCCTTTTTATGAAACCGGTACGGTTGAGAAAAAGCCGATGGGCGAAGAAGACATCCGCATCACCATGGATCTGTTGAATGAATTAAAACCGCAACAGGTATACTGCGCCGGAGACCTGGCTGACCCGCACGGCACCCATAAGGTCTGCCTGGATATTATTTTTGAAAGCATGCGCAGGCTGAAGGCTGCAGGCACTCCCTGGATCAAGGACTGCTGGGTGTGGTTGTACAAAGGTGCATGGCAGGAATGGGATGTTTCGGATATTGAAATGGCCATCCCCATGAGTCCTGAACAGGTAATGAAAAAACGCTATGGCATTTTCATCCACCAGTCGCAGAAAGACATGGTGCCCTTCCAGGGAGCGGATAACCGCGAGTTCTGGCAACGGGCCGAAGACCGGAACAGCAATACCGCGAACATGTATGCACAACTGGGCATGACGAAATATGCCGCGATGGAGGCATTTGTGCGCTGGGTTTACTGACAGCGGCCTGCGCTACCTGAACCTTGCAAACCACGCACTCACCTGGTCAATGAATTCTGTAAAGACGTTGTAGTCGCTGAGGAAATAAGCAGCCACGGCAAGGAAAACGATCCCGTACACCGATCCCCAGAAATGCGCGGAATGATTGATATTACCTCCACCCCTCCGGTCAAGGTAAGCCGAGACGGCCAGGTAAATGATCGCAAAAATGAACGCGGGAAAACGTAGTCCCGGAATAATGATCAAACCAATCTCAGCCATCGGCCTCAGCGCAATAAATGCAAACACCACTGCGGCCACAGCGCCGGATGCGCCCAGGCTTTTGTAATAATAATTATCGGTATTCTTCAGGTATGTAGGTAACAGGCAGACCACCAGCGCAGTCAGGTACATGATAATGTAAAGCAGTGTGCCACGATCTCCGAAATACATGTTGAACATGATCTCCACCGCTTCACCAAACATGTACAGGGCATACATATTAAACACCAGGTGGAACACGTCAGCATGAATGAAACCGCAGGTGATGAAACGGTACCACTGGTGGCGGCGGGAAATGGCCGGCGGATAAAAAATCAGTTCATCCATCAGTTTCTGGTTGCCGAAGCCGGCAATGGAAAGAGCCACATTGATGATGATGAGAATAATTGTGACACTGAAGTTGAGGGTATTGAGTTCCATTCAGGAGTGATGATATTTTTCGTTGCGTAAAATGGTGCAGGCGCGGTAGACCTGTTCTGCTAAAATAAGCCTTACCAGCATATGTGGAAATACAAGCCTGGAAAGCGACCAGCTGAAGTCTGCACGCGCCCTGATGTTCTCATCCACGCCATAGGCGCCCCCGATGAGAAATATCATCCGTTTCAGGCTGTCGTTGGCTTTCTTCTGCAGCAGTTCGCTCAGCTCAACAGATGCAATATTCTTACCCCGTTCATCCAGCAGCACCAGGAAGTCATCGTCGTTCAACATGGATATGATCTGTACGGATTCCTGCTTTTTAAGTTCTGCAGGCGACAGTGCGGCCGCGTTTCGCGGCGGCGCAATGATCTCCCACTCCACCCTGAAGTATTTGGAGATGCGGCTGGTGAAATCTTCCACACCGTCTTTTATGTATTTTTCGTGGGGTTTTCCAACACTCCGGAAAACAATCTTCATCAGGCGAAGATAGAACTTGTGCCTGTAGAGCGCTATTGATCGATCGTCCTTGGTTCAACAGCTTCCTGATCGAACCAGTCGTCGTGCATGGCTTTAGACGCGGCATGGATGATCCGCATCATGCGTCGTTTGGTTTCCTGCATTCTTTCGTCTTCCGCTTTGCTGAAAAGTTTTCCGTCGATGCTGTTCAGCACTTCCAGGCAGTAACAGGCAGTATTAATATAATCGGTGGCGTAAGGTAGATATTCATCTGCGCGGCCATTCTCCGTTTGCTCCTCCATCACATTATTTGCTTCATTGATCATGGCTCTGTATTTACTTTAGCCTTTGCAATTATTGTTCCCCGGGCCGCTGGCATATGCTTGAGGAACGTACTGATTCCTAACTGCTTGCCTGCCAACGCTGAGTAAGTTTGGCAGCAGGCTATTGCATTTTTGGCATGTTCAAAAAAGCGACAGTTTTCAGGAAAATTGGGGAATCCGGCATAAACTGCCAAAGCCTTATAGCGGTATGCTTGAAAAGAAAAATCCCTGGTATCAACTTGACAACCAGGGATTTAGTGACTCCGTCAGGATTCAAACCTGAAACCTTCTGATCCGTAGTCAGATGCTCTATTCAGTTGAGCTACGGAGCCTTAAAGGGCTGCAAATATAAAGGTGATAAACGAAAACGAAAAAACAAATGTTTATATATTCTCTGCGTTTTACGAACGCTGTACAGAAACACAGGAATCACCAGCTGATGACGATGTTGCCGCGTCTTCAGATCGTCTCAAAGAAAGGATCATAACCAATCATCCCTGTCATGTTAACCTGCGTTCTGCTTAAGATTCCAGCCAGGATATTTTCATTACCTGACTGCTGGAAGGCGTAATCCTGAAACGGTGATCGATCCTTTGTCCAAGTACCCATACGATCCGGCGATCACTTTCCAGTACCCAGATCTTTTCCTTCTCCGCTATGGAAAGTTTGCGGTCGATAAAAAACCGGCTGAGCTTTTTCTTTTTCGTCATGCCCAGCGGGTAAAAATAATCGCCCTGCTTCCATTTGCGCAACAACAAAGGAAACCTCAATTGCGAAGCGTCGATTGTCGCGGTGCGTTCGTCCTTACTAACAGAAACGGCAGATAGGTTTTCTATATTCAGCTTCCCCCCGGCAAACCGGAGCTGCTTCTCTCCTTCCTGGATAATGATGTTTTCCGCAGCCTCGTTTTGCAACGGTGAAATGATAAGCCAGTTCCGGTTACGCAGCACGCGATGCGTATCGGAGCACACGTATTTCCCCGACGCTGCATCAAGCAGCCCCAGTACATCCTGCAGCTGGGCAGCGGAAAACCCATAATCACGGATGATTGACCATGTTATGGTTTTGAGAGGTGAAGCCTGCGCAAGCCGGAGCACCGGTATATGCAGCTCGGTTCCATGGACCACGCAAAGCTTTTTATGATGCAGCTTAAGCGCCTGATTGCAGAGTTCACCCGCTTCGGCCCAGCGTTCAATACTGTTACTGATGTTTACCGTAACTGCCGGAAAAATCTTTTCGATCAGCGGCAGAATCTCGAGCCGGATATAATTACGGGTATACTTCCTCGATTCATTCGAACTGTCTTCCACCCACTGCAGTTGCTGCTCCACTGCATAATTTTTTATCTCCTGCCTGCGGGCAAACAACAAGGGTCGGATGAACCGGTGTTTTACCGGGACGATACCGTGAAGGCCGTTGATACCCGTTCCCCTGAAAATATTAAACAGGACGGTTTCTACATTGTCATCCGCGTGATGGGCGGTCACAAGCAGGGTATTCGATCCTGCTTCCGCTGCCAGTAGTTCACTGAACCAGTTGTAACGCAGGTGTCGGGCTGTTTCCTGGATGCCGGTTTGGTTTTCTTCTGCTACCCTGGTCGTATCAAAACGTTTTACTATCACCTCTACCCCGTAACGTTCACCCAGCGCACGCACGAAACCCTCGTCCCGTTCACTCTCGGTATCTCTGAGCTGAAAATTACAATGCGCGATACCGAATGTGAATCCTGCGTTGAACACCAGGTCGGTGAGCACTACGCTGTCCAGCCCGCCGCTCACCGCCAGCAACAGCCTGCAGTTTGAGGGATGCAGGTCCTTAAAATGCGCAGTCCAGTATTCAGAAAATTTTCCGGGCAGGTTCATGGTTGTAAAGATAACCATCATTCATCGCAGCGGGCTTCAGCCTTTCCTGCTCTCCTTTGCCCAGGTATCTTTCAGCGAAACAGTGCGGTTGAACACCAGCCTGCCCGAGCTGTCTTTGTCGAGGCAGAAATATCCCTTGCGCAGGAACTGGAACCGGTCTGAAAACTTCGCGCGCATCAGGGCAGGTTCTGCCAGAACGTTTGATAATATCTGCAGTGAAGCCGGGTTGATATACGATTTGAAGTCACCTTCTTCATTTGAAGGATCTTCAACCTGGAACAACCTGTCGTAGAGCCGGACCTCGGCGGTTATCGCCTGCGCCACGCTCACCCAGTGCAAAGTACCCTTCACCTGAATACCCGAGGTATCGTGGCCACTGCGGCTTTCGGGAATATAGGTGCAGTTCAGGTGCGTGATGTTTCCATTCCCGTCTTTCACCGCTTCGTCGCAACGGATAATGTAGGCGCCTTTCAGTCGTACCATTCCACCGGGATAGAGGCGGAAATACTTTTTCGGCGGGTTTTCCATGAAGTCTTCCTTCTCGATATACAGCTCACCACTGAAGGGCACGTCCCTCGACCCGGATTTCTCGTCCTCAGGATTGTCTTCTATCTGCAGTGTCTCCACTTCGTTTTTCCAGTTGGTGATCACTACTTTCAGCGGATCGAAGACCACCATTCTGCGCAGGGCCACCTTGTTGAGGTGCTCCCGTATACAGAATTCCAGCAGGCTGAACTCGAGCAGGATCTCGCGTTTCGCGATGCCAACGCGCTCGCAGAAATCGCGGATGCCTTCCGGCGTGTACCCCCTTCTCCGCATCCCGCTGATCGTTGGCATACGCGGATCATCCCATCCATCCACGTATTTTTCATTCACCAGTTGCAGCAGCTTGCGTTTACTCATCACCGTATAGTTCAGGTTACGGCGGGCAAACTCGTACTGCCTGGAAGGAAATATCTCCAGCTTTTCTATAAACCAGTCGTATAGTTCACGGTGGGGTATGAATTCCAGGGTACAAATGCTGTGCGTTACCTCTTCAATAGAGTCGCTCTGCCCGTGCGCAAAATCATACATCGGGTAGATGCACCATTTATCACCGGTGCGATGATGGTGGGCATGTTTGATGCGGTACATCACCGGGTCGCGCATCAGCATGTTCTGGTGTGCCATGTCAATTTTCGCGCGAAGCACCCGGGTGCCATCTTCGTACTTTCCTTCTTTCATCTCATGGAACAACCGGAGGTTTTCTTCCACCGTGCGGTTGCGGTAAGGGCTGTCCGTACCCGGTTGCGTGGGAGAACCTTTCATCGCCGCGATTTCCGCACTGGTACTGTCGTCAACGTAGGCCAGGCCTTTGTTAATGAGTTTCACAGCGAAGTCAAACAGCTGGTCAAAATAATCGGAAGCAAAGCGAAGGTGTTTCCAGTCGAACCCCAGCCACCGAACGTCTTCCTTAATACTTTCCACATATTCGGTTTCCTCGGTAGTGGGATTGGTATCGTCGAACCGCAGATTGGTATAACCGGGATATTTTTTTGTTAAGCCGAAATTCAGGCAGATGCTGGTAGCATGACCCATGTGGAGGTAGCCGTTCGGCTCGGGCGGAAACCGGGTGACGATCGATGTAACTTTTCCGCTTTTGAGGTCATTTTCAATGATTTCTTCTAAAAAATTCAGTGATCTTTCTTCGCTCATAACGCGGCAAAGATAAGTCAATTCGGCAGCCGGGCACTGCTGCTTTACTTCGGTTCAAATGCCTTTACCAGCCTACAGGTGCAGCATCGCGGGATGCAGAAACTGTGGAAAGCGGCACTGGTTTCATTTTTGTAACCACAGGGAAAAGCTTTTCAATGAGGAGATGGATTTTTGTGGCACTCCTGGTTTTCTTTGGCGCTGCCGGCAGCGCACAGGTGTCTTCACAACAGGATATAAAGACGAACGTTCCGGTGGAACAGGCCGGATTAAAGGAAATGATGCAGCGGCTATGGCGGAACCCCAACCAAAGCAACGCCGACAGCCTCATCCGCTATATTGCGCTCCGCGATCCGGATATGGTATATACCTATGCGGCTTCCGGAAGTGCGCTGAGCCGTAAGATCCGTTCCAGCAACGATCCCCTGGTGAAAACGATCGGCAAAATGGCCACCATGAAATCGGGACGGATGTATTTCCCTTTTCTCGACCAGATCTACCGCGGACAAGAGACTTTCGAGTCGATCGCACCCGCGCTGAAGGACGACCGTAAGTATTACAGCCTGCTGGTGAAGACCCGGTTAGATTACGCGGAAAGGCTGGCCAAAGGCGAGGCGCCCATCGGCCATGCAGACCTTGCAGCCCGGCTGAAACAAAAAGCGGTCGAGGTATACATTATCGATATCAACGGCCTGCATAACGCACCCGATGCGGTCCGGTTCCGGAAGATTCAATCATTGTCACCGGAGGAACTTTACTATCTCGCGGTGATGGGTGCGGAGGAGATTTATACAAGCAGCTATCTGGGCGTTTACAAACGCATTTTTGAAAAACTGAAAACAGCCGACGCCGGTGAACAACTGCTGAACGCCGTTCACCACGACCAGTTCAAAAAATGGATCCGGCTGTCTGCGGGTTACAATACCCTCGATGATTTTCTCTCGAAAATGAATGAAGGCAGTGCAACCACGTTGATGCAACGTTTCGTGGCTGGACTGGAGAAGACTGCGAGCCTGGAAGATGCGGTAGACGTGGCAGACGCATATGCCAGCATTTCTGATGAGAAGCTCCAGCAACTCATTTTGCGGGAAGTGGAAAAGAACCAGTCCGAGGCGGGATCATCGCGCGCAAAGCAGATATACAGCCTGCTGAACACCATTTTCCTGTCGAAAGATCCGGCTAACAATATCGACGTCACCGCGGTGCTGGGCATCAACCCCATTTTTAAAATGCCTTACAGTTCGCTCAGCGACCAGTCCGGCCGGGTGGTCATTGAGCAGTTTATTTATGGTGACGAGATCGGGCCTGGTGATTTTGCCGATTTTCTTTCCACTTTCCGTAACAGCAACTGGAAGATCATTAACAAACCGGAATGGGTGGAGATTGAATCCGTGAAGGGTAAGCCGGTAACCATATTCGCAAACAAACCGCTGGATGAACGTAAGGGCCTGGATGCAAAGGCACAGTCGAACCTCAACGAGTACCTCTATAAAAACCAGCTTAACCCGACGATCGCCATCCACCGCGGTCATAGTTACCATGTACGCACCACTATTGAACAACTACCCTCGTCCGCACGGGTTGTGTTACTCGGCAGTTGCGGAGGCTACAATAACCTGAGCGACGTTTTGTCTGCCTGTCCGCAGGCGCATATTATTGCCACGAAGCAAACCGGTACCGCTTTGATCACCCAGCCGCTTATTAACCTGATGGCGGATATGCTGAGAGAGGGGAAAGACCTGGAATGGCCGGCGATGTGGGCGGTACTCGATGCCAGGTTCCGTGACAAGAACAGCAAGGCGAAGTTCGAAGACTATGTACCACCACATAAAAACCTCGGCGCGATCTTCATGACCGCATACCAGAAACTGGAAGGTGGTCGTGGCAGAGTGGTCGTGAAATAGTTTGCAGTCAAGGGAAACGCACCGCAGCGTATGCGCAGCAGGCAGTGACTTCCGGCATTCTAATACGTTTCTAATCCCGTTCTAAACCCTCATTAAGATCATTGGCGCAACTTGCAGCTGGGTTTGTAACTTATTCATAGATGTTTAGGTTTAAGGGAAAAAGCCGGGATTTCTACCCCGGCTTTTATTTTTTCCTTACCAGCCGCCGGATTTTCATTAAATTGGGTTTGCCCGGCCGGTAACAAGTGATCACTGTCGCCGGAAAAACGACCCTCCATGCAGCTCGCTAAACTCAGCCTTGTCAGCTCCATCGCTTTGATCGTTTATGGCTATATATGCCGGATGTTCGATATCTTCTTTTTCTGGGAAAGCCTGTACGCAGGTTATATTTTGCTGCTGGCCTCGATTTCTGTTCTGCTGATCCTGCAGGCAAAGCGTAGCTCAACAGCGAGGAGGAGGATATTCAGTTATTCAGCCAGTGCTGTTTTTGCACTGCCGATGCTTTGGATCCTGTTGCTGCTGTTTCTGTTTCCAAAAACAGAGGCGTTCAGGAATGCGGTTACTTCACTTCGCATGGAAGCGGAAATTGTCAGCGATATCGGCGAGGTTGGCGATATCAGTGTGGTTCCCGCAGGTTATGTTCAGTGGGCCCAGCACGACCAACCGGGTCTCAAATCCGAATTTCAGGTGATATTAAAAGGCAGAAAAGCCTACCGGGAAGTGAAGGTGGAACTCACCAAAGACCCGACGGGTCAATGGACGGTCACCAAATGGAAGTAAGATCAGCTGTCGATTGTCTTCCGCGTCCAGATCGTTCCATTCTTGCTGTCGAAACGGTCAATCACCCCATCCTCAAAAAGTTCCAGCAGTTGAACACGTGCGGCTTCGTCGGATACGTCAGCAAGCATTGAAAATTCCTTATCCGTCATCGAAAAAAACGTGTTGAACAACTGCAGCGGGTCAGGCGTGATCGGTTGTTTCTCCACATCAGGAAGCATCTTGAAGATCAGTTGTTCGAATTTTTCATAGGGATGGTAACCCGCAAGCCGCTGGATGTTCCCTTTGTCATCAGAGAAAATAAGCGTTGGAAAAACCTTCACCGAAAGCTGTTCGGCAAGTTGCAGGTCGGCCCGGAACAGTTCGGGCGCACGTCCTTCAAAATCACGCTTCAGCCGGGCGGAATCAAGTCCCGTTTCAAAGGCCGCTTTTTCCAGGTACTCCCATTTGATGATATTCTTCTTTTCAACAAAGAGCATTTCTTTGATCCTTCTCAGGAACAGGATCGCTTTGTCGTTGTCCTGCATCTGCGCCGCCTTGAACGCGATGGAGGGAGGATAGGATGAAGGCAACGGATCCTCTATCCACACGTCGCCGTCAATAGGCATATGGTACTGGCGGCATACTTCTTCCCAGTGTTGTGCCGCATCGGAAGGTTGTTTGATCTTTCCCCGGTTGTAGTTTTCCCAGGAGGGCAGCAATCCGCCCATGCAATATTTGATATCGAGGTATTTGCCGTATTCAAGATGCAGCTTCCGGAGTAAAGGTTGGATGATCCAGCAGGTAGAACAAACAGGATCAGTGAAATACAATACCTGGATCGGTTTCTTTTCCTCCTGCTGAAGTTTCGGCGGTATCAGCGGTACAGGTATCTCGTCGTCTT
>DASVBM010000132.1:0-19878 GCA_036375835.1 Chitinophagaceae bacterium
CTCGTCCAAATAGAGCGATACGCTTCTGCCGATTTAGGCGCACGGAAAGGAACGATGATCCCCTTCACTACCAATGCCCTTTTCCAGTAAGGCGTATCTATCACCCTCTCATCCATCAGGAATTCCGTTAAATATTTTTTAACGTCCTTCACTTCTGTTGAATCAGGCGAACCAAGATTCATCAATAATATCGCTCTGCTTTGAGGGTTCATGCGGCAGCAAAACTAAAGTTTAGATGCACAGCTTTCAAACATGACAGACAAATGACACGTAAGGTGACTGTAATCATACGGCTCGCTGATCGATAATTTACTTTTGCATCATCGCATCACTTACCGGTTACATGGATATCAACCATTTCTATATTGCGGGAATTAACTACAAGAAGTCCGAGGCTACTGTCCGCGGTCTTTATGCTGTTAATAACGAGCAATACCTGAATATCCTGGAAAATGCGGGAAAGATGGGACTCAGCGAGCTGTTTGTGCTGTCGACCTGCAACCGCACCGAGATCTATGGCTTTGCCAGCTGCCCCGACGAGCTGATCCGGCTGCTATGTGCGGAAGCCACCGGCGATGTGGAGGCATTTAAATCCGCGGCATATATCAAGTGCGGAACGGATGCAATCAACCACATGTTTAACGTGGGAGCCGGCCTCGACTCGCAGATACTGGGAGATTACGAGATCGTTGGTCAATTGAAAACTGCGGTCAAATTTTCAAAAGAGCAGGGATTTATCGGTGCATTTACCGAAAGACTGATCAACTCGGTGTTACAATCGTCGAAGCAGATCAAGAACCAGACTGAGTTAAGCGGCGGAACGGTATCCGTTTCTTTTGCTGCGGTACAATACCTGCGGAACATGGTGCCCGGCGCCGGCAAACAGAACATCCTGTTGCTTGGGGTGGGAAAAATCGGCCGGAACACCTGCAAGAATCTTGTCGATTATCTCAATACGAAAAATATCACGCTCATCAACCGCTCTCCTGAAAAAGCGGCAGAACTGGCTCAGGAACTGGGCTTAAAGGCAGCAGGTATTGATGAGATAGATGCCGAGATCAGGAAAGCTGATATCATCCTCGCGGCAACCAACTCCACCGAGCCCGTGATCCTCAGATCACACCTGGAAGGGCAGGGTGACAAGCTTATTATCGACCTTTCTGTTCCTTATAACGTAGAACCTTCCGCTCAGGAACTTACGAACGTGAGGCTTGTAAATGTGGATGAGCTCTCAAGGCTGAAGGACGAAACGCTGCGCAAGCGCGAAGCGGAAGTGCCCAAAGCAAAGGCCATCATCGCATCCATCATGAATGAGTTTGTTGACTGGTGCGAGATGCGCAAGCACGTATCCATGCTCAAAGACCTGAAGATAAAACTACGGCAGCTGCACGCCCACCCTTTATATACCAGCACCGCTACCTGCCAGAAAACGCTCGAGGTGAGGATCCAGCAGGTGCTCAACGATACCGCCGGCAAGGTAAAAACCGAAAACCAGAAGGGTTGTCATTACCTTGCAGCGATTAACGACTTCATAAGCGCCCAGGCAAGCTGATGTTACAAAGAGTTTTAAAGATCGGAACAAGAGACAGCCAGCTGGCCGTCTGGCAGGCCACATTGGTGCAGCACCAGTTGAAACAGCATGGTATTGAATCTGAGCTGGTTTATATACGCAGTGAAGGCGATATCGATACCGTCACCCCGCTGTATGAACTTGGCGTGCAGGGCGTATTCACGCGTTCGCTTGATGCCGCATTGCTCGACAACCGTATAGACATTGCGGTGCATTCAATGAAGGACGTACCCACGATCCTGGCCAAAGGCATTACGCAGGCGGCAGTGTTACCGCGTGCTTCTTACAAAGACATTTTTGTTTATAAGGGAGACGCCTCATTCCTGGATGACCGGAATGGTGTAGCAACAATCGCCACCAGCAGCATCCGGCGGATCGCACAGTGGCTGCATCGTTATCCCAATCACCGGATAGAAAACCTGCGCGGCAATGTCAATACCCGGCTGCGCAAGGTGGCATCTGAAGACTGGAACGGCGCCATTTTCGCTGCCGCCGGGCTGGAACGCATTAACCTTCGGCCGGAAAGCTCGGTTGATCTTGACTGGATGCTCCCCGCTCCCGCCCAGGGCGCGATCATGATCGTATGCCGGCAAGACGACGCAGCCGCATCAGCTGCATGTGCTCCTTTGAATGACGTGCACACCGCGCTTTGCACCCGTGCAGAAAGAGATTTCCTGAGAACGCTGCTGGGTGGCTGTTCCACTCCGATCAGTGCCCTGGCAGAAATCCGGGATGGATATATACACCTTCGCGGCAACATCGTGAGCCCGGATGGGAAGAAGCTTGTTGAAGTGGAAAGGTCCATGGACATTAATAATGCCGCCGAACTGGGAATGGCAGCCGCAAAAGATATCCTGGAGAAAGGCGGAAACGCGATCGTAGCCATGCTGAAACAAAAAGCACAGGATCAATGAGCCGCGGTACCATCCTTTCAACGAAGGAACTGGATGAAGAAGTGCGCCGTGAACTCGGGGAGCTGGGATTTGTGGTGGAGATCCAACCTTTTATCAGTATTGAATTCACCGAACCCGGGGTGCTACGTGAGCAGCTGAATGATATCGCGAAACCTGGTGTGCTCGTTTTCACGAGCGCCAACGCGGTAGAGGCGGTGAAACCGGTGGCGTCGCTGCTTACGGACAAACAGATATTCTGCATTTCGGGCAGAACCCGGGCGGCGGCTGAAAAGGTTTTTGGGAAAGCGCGTATCGCAGCAACCGCAGACTATGGGGGGATGCTTGCGGCGCAAATCATTGCAGCGGGTTGCAGGCAGGTATTATTTTTCTGCAGTAATATCCGGCGGGACGAGTTGCCTGAGTTATTACGGAACGAAGGAATCAGACTGCAGGAGATCGTAGCCTATAGAACATTAGCGACGCCGGTGGCGCTGAACAAAAACTATAATGCTGTAATGTTTTTCAGCCCGAGTGCGGCAGACAGCTTCTTTTCAAAAAACCAGCCGGCGGACAATTGTGTTTTTTTCGCAATCGGTAACACGACCGCAGAAGAAATAAGGAAACATTCAGCTAACACGGTAATTTCTGCCGAGGCACCTACGCAGGAGGAAATGGTGAACGCTGTGAAAACTCATTTAAAATAACGGCTGTTGCAGCCGCATCAATAATATGGAACTGAAAAACGACCTGCTGTTAAGGGCACTGAGAAAGGAAAAAGTTGAAAGACCGCCGGTATGGATGATGCGCCAGGCGGGCAGATACCTGCCGGATTACATCAGGCTGCGTAAAAAATACGACTTCTTCACCCGGGTACAGACGCCGGAACTGGCTACAGAAATCACTTTGCAACCGGTACACCAGGTAGGCGTGGATGCGGCGATCATTTTCTCCGACATTCTGGTGATACCGCAGGCGATGGGCCTGGAAGTACTGATGGAAGAAGGACGCGGGCCCTTGCTTCCAGACACTATAGCCACAAAGCAGGACATTGACAAACTGGAAACCACTGAAGTTGAGCACAGCCTCGGATATGTAATGGAAGCTTTGACGCTTACAAAGAAAGCGCTCAATGGAACTGTTCCACTGATCGGTTTTGCCGGCGCTCCGTGGACCATACTCTGTTATATGGTGGAGGGCAAGGGAAGCAAGACCTGGGACAAGGCTAAGCAGTTTGCATACACTGAACCGCAGCTTGCCCACCAGCTGCTGCAGAAGATCACCGATATTACAATCAACTACCTGAAAGCGCAGGTGAAGGCCGGTGCCGATACCGTGCAGGTCTTCGACAGCTGGGCTGGATCGTTGTCCCCGGAAGATTTCAAAACGTTTGCCCAACCATATCTTGTTCAGATTGCTGATGCTGTTTCGGGCTCAGCGCCCGTGATCCTCTTCCCGAAAGGCAGCTGGTACGCGCTGAGCGATCTCAGTAAAACCTCCGCTTCGGGTATCGGCATTGACTGGAGCATCACCCCGGCAATGGCGCGGCAGATGACAAATAATAATATCACCCTGCAGGGGAACTTTGATCCCGCAAAACTGCTGGCACCGGTTCCAAAGATCCGGCAGTGGGTGAAGGAGATGATCGATGGCTTTGGCACACAGCAATACATTGCTAATCTCGGCCATGGCATCACTCCCAATGTACCGGTGGATCATGCGAAGGCCTTTGTAGATGCGGTAAAGGAATACCATTAAACCAGGGATGATGTCAACTGTGAAGGAACAATGGATTAAATACATTCATGATCTGCAAAACAGGATCTGCACGGCTTTGGAAACAGCCGACGGCGGCGCTGCATTCATTGAAGATGCCTGGCAACGCGATGAAGGTGGCGGCGGAAAGACTAGAGTCATCAGCAACGGGACTGTATTTGAAAAAGGAGGAGTGAATACTTCGGTTGTTTTCGGACCGGTGACGGAAACGATGCGTACGCAGCTGAAGATAAATGGTGACTCATGGTTTGCCTGCGGCCTCAGCCTGGTGATACATCCTTCGAATCCCTTTGTTCCTACCGTGCACTGCAATTACCGTATGTTCGAGCTTTATGATGCAAAAGGTGAAGTGACTGACCGGTGGTTTGGCGGCGGAACAGACCTCACCCCTTTTTACCTGATTGAAGAAGACGCCCGTCATTTCCATCAAACCTACAAGAACGTTTGTGACCGGTTTGATCTGACATTCTACCCGCGGTTCAAAAAAGAATGCGATGATTATTTTGTTAACTACCACCGCAATAACGAGCGAAGAGGAATAGGCGGCATCTTTTACGATCACCAGCGCGCTGCAGAAGGGAGAACCACCGGATTCTGGATGGACTTCGGGAAATCCTGTGGCGATGCTTTCGTTGACGCCTACCTTCCGGTGGTGCAACGCAGGAGAAACATGAAATTCGGGCCGGCAGAGAAACACTGGCAGGAGATACGCCGCGGAAGGTACACCGAGTTCAACCTGGTGCATGACCGCGGAACCTTATTCGGCCTGAAGACAAATGGCAGGACGGAAAGCATCCTCATGAGTCTTCCGCCAACGGTTCGCTTTGAATATAACTACCAGCCGAAACCCGGAAGCGAAGAAGACAGGCTACTGCAGGCCTGTCTCCACCCCCGGGAATGGGTGTAGCCATGGTTTCGCGCAGCTGAGCTTAACAACGAAAATCTTAGATATGTATTTACAAAGACGAAACAGGATCCTCCGGCAGTCAGCTGCGATACGCAGCCTGGTAGCCGAGACGATCTTAACGCCGGATGATTTTATCGTGCCTTTGTTTGTTATTGAAGGCAATAATGAGCAGTCTGAGATCAGCTCCATGCCCGGCTATTACCGCCGCAGCACAGACCTTACTGTGAAAGAAGTGAAAGAATTGTGGGGCATGGGCCTGAAAAGTGTGTTGCTTTTCGTGAAAGCGAAGGACGAGCTGAAAGATAATAAAGGTACTGAAGCGCTGAACCCGGACGGGCTGATGCAGCGGTCGATCAAAGCAATAAAGGACGCCGTTCCGGAGATGCTGGTGATGACGGACGTTGCCCTCGATCCCTTTTCTTCCTTTGGTCATGATGGTATCGTTGAGAACGGGGAAATAGTGAACGATGCAACGGTGGAAGTGCTGGCAAAGATGAGTGTGAGCCATGCTGCTGCCGGCGCTGATTTTGTTGCACCGAGCGACATGATGGATGGCAGGATCGCTGCGATCCGGCAGGCGCTGGAACAAAGCGGTTACACCCGTACGGGCATTATGGCTTACAGTGCGAAATATGCCTCCTGCTTCTACGGCCCATTCCGGGACGCGCTGGATTCAGCCCCCGGATTCGGCGACAAAAAAACCTACCAGATGGATTATGCCAACCGCATTGAAGCAGTGAAAGAAGCGGTGATGGACGTGGAAGAAGGTGCCGACATCGTGATGGTAAAGCCTGCCTTGTCATACCTCGACATTATACGCGAGGTGAAAAACACCGTAGAAGTTCCGGTTAGCGCTTACAACATCAGCGGCGAGTACGCGATGATCAAGGCTGCGGCGAAAATGGGCTGGATCGATGAAAACAAGGCGATATTGGAAACGCTTACCTCGATGAAACGCGCGGGCGCAGACCTGATTGCCACCTATTTTGCGAAGGATGCAGTCAGGCTTCTTGGATAAAAACCGTCATATAAAAGCATCATTCAAATACATTCTATGATCACGAAGAGCGAGGCCTTATTCAAACGTGCAGCAGACAGTATTCCCGGCGGAGTGAATTCACCGGTACGGGCTTTTAAAAGTGTGGGCGGAACCCCGGTGTTTATGAAGCGCGCGAAAGGAGCATACCTCTACGACGCCGATGACAACCGATATATAGACTATATCAACTCCTGGGGACCGATGATCATGGGCCATGCATTCGAGCCGGTGGTAGAAGCAATCAGGGAGAAGGCATATGATTCCACTTCTTTCGGCGCACCGACTGAACTGGAAGTAGAGATGGCGGAGCTCGTGAAAAGCATGGTACCGAACGTGGATCTGATCAGGATGGTGAGCAGTGGTACGGAAGCCTGCATGAGTGCGATCAGGCTGGCACGCGGGTATACCGGTAAAAACAAGATCATAAAGTTTGAAGGCTGTTATCATGGACACGCAGACAGTTTCCTGGTTAAAGCAGGAAGCGGCGTAGCCACATTCAATATCCAGGCAGTGCCCGGTGTTACCACCGGAGTCTCACAGGACACGCTTGCAGCGGCATATAATGATCTTGACGGGGTAGCGCAGCTGGTAAACGAAAATAAAAATGAAATCGCCGCCATCATTATCGAACCTGTTGCCGGTAATATGGGTTGTATCCTGCCTGCGCCCGGCTTCCTGGAAGGGTTGCGAAAGCTCTGCGACGAAAATCACATCGTACTGATACTTGACGAAGTGATGACCGGTTTTCGCCTTGCTCCCGGTGGCGCGCAGGAAAGGCTCAGGATCAATGCAGACCTGGTGACTTACGGAAAGGTCATCGGCGCCGGCATGCCGGTTGGCGCCTTCGGCGGGAAGAAAGAAATCATGGAGCACATCGCACCACTTGGAAATGTATACCAGGCAGGAACCCTCAGTGGGAACCCCCTGGCGATGATCGCCGGCTATACGCTGCTCACGCACCTCAAACAGAATCCTTCAGTATACACAAGCCTGGAAGAAAAGGGCGCGCATCTTGAAAAAGGGCTGCGCGGCGTTTTGAATAATGCGGGCTTTCCATTCGTGATCAACAGGCTGGGATCGATGATTTCAGTTCATTTCAGCGGGCAACCTGTAAAGGATTTCAGTTCGGCCGCCGCTGCCAATAACGCGCTGTTCAACCGCTTCTTTCATGCAATGCTGGAAAAAGGCGTTTACCTGCCTCCTTCCGCGTTTGAGACCTGGTTCCTCAGTGACGCACTTGGTTACGAGGATATTGAGTACACTATCAACACCGCAGCGGAAGTTTTAAACGAACAGTTGTAAGCTGACTTTAATCATAAATCTTCAGCCGGGGGAACTTCATCTTTGGCGTTGATTATGAAGAAGAAGACCACCATCTTTTTCCTGCTGTTTATCAGTTATGCCTCATACAGCGCCTGGGTATACACCAAAGGCACCGAGCAGAATATTCCGGCTAAGTTTACCAGCCAGGCAATGACGGGGAAGCAACTCTGGCAGCAGCACAATTGTATCTCATGCCACCAGTTATACGGCCTTGGTGGCTACCTGGGTCCGGATCTCACCAACATCACCTCCGATCCGCGAAGAGGGAAGGCATATGCAGAAGCGTTCATCCGCGCAGGAGGACCTACAATGCCGGTATTTCATTTCAATGATAAGCAAACGGAGGCTATCATCGCATACCTGGAATATGTTGATGCTTCCGTGAAGAACAACCCGAAATAATCATGAAAGGAAAAAGAATCGCCTTTTCATTCTGGTTACTGGCACTGTTTTGCCTGGTATTCGGATTGCTGTTCGGTATGGCGGGCAGCCTGCAGTATGTATTCACCGGCATGCTTAAAGAGCAGTTTTCCTTTGCGAAGATGCGCCCGCTGCATGTGTTCCTGATCACACAATGGATCAGCTGCGCAGCAATCGGGGGCATGTATTATTTCATTCCATCAGTACGCAACAAAGGCCTGTTCTCGCCATTGCTGGCGAAGCTGCATCTCTTCATCAACATTTTCATCGTGATGGTTGCAGTGAGTGATTTCCTGAACGGCAAATTCACCGGCCGGGAATATATGGAGTTCCCGTTGTGGATCGTCGCGCTGATGATATCCGGCTGGATCCTGGCCGGCATCAACCTGCTTGCCACGGTTAAGCCATCCTATAACACCGCGCCGGTTTATATCTGGAGCTGGTCGACGGGTATCCTGTTTTTTATCATTACCCTTACCGAAGCATCCCTCTGGCAGTTTGATCATTTCAACGCGAATATTATCCGGGACATCACCGTACAGTGGAAAGCAATGGGGTCGATGGTTGGCGCCTGGAACCAGCTGATCTACGGGTCGGCCATGTTCCTGATGTGCCGGATCAGCGGCAGCGACAAAATAGCCCGTTCAAAGGAAGCCTTCTTTTTCTACTTCCTGGGAATGGCCAACCTGATGTTCAACTGGGGACATCATACCTATGTAGTTCCGGCATCTCCTGCAATAAAGATGACCGCTTACATCATCAGCATGACCGAGCTGCTGATCCTGTTCAACATGATCTGGAAGTGGCTGAAAACACTTAATCAGGAAGACAAGGAACTCCACCAGTCATGGCGCTTACTGAAGATGACAGATAACTGGATTCTCCTGAACCTGTTCCTGGCCATCGCGATCTCTGTTCCCGCGCTGAACATGTACACCCACGGAACGCATATCACCGTTGCACACGCAATGGGCGCAACGATCGGCATCAATACGACCATACTACTTGCCTGCGCACTCTATATTTACTTCCAGGAAAGGCGGTCAGCGCTGCCGCATATGAGTAAAACCTTCCGCCGGAGCCTTACAGTATTTAATGTTTCGCTTTTGGTTTTCTGGATTTCACTCGTAGGGATGGGGATCGTGAAAGCTGCGGCAGTACAGCAGCACACCGTTTTCGCAGAGATCATGCATAAACTGCAACCCTGGTTCCGTGTGTTTTCAGCCAGCGGCTTTGTACTTACCGCGGCTATCGTGGTAATGGTTGCCCCGTTAATCAGGCAGTTCACCGGTTCGATCATCCGGCATAAACCCGAATCCGCTTCGCAGAGAAAACCGCTGACCAAAGTGATCACGATCGCCGAAAAGGAAAAACAGGAACCATTTTCGGTCACCTCGGACCGGTCATGAAAAAGGAAATACTGCCCTGCCCGCGGAATCTCATTGCAGGGACGAACAGAAAATATTATTTTGTTGCAAATCCGTGAATCATGCGTTCACATCACCCCGGCCTGATGCCCGCAACTCCCGCAGGGCAATGGTCTTTGTTCCTTGGAATCGCATTCCTGCTTTGTTTTGGAGCGTTCTGGCTGATGGAAGCCATTGACCTGAACCGGGAGCCGGTTCCGAGTTTCTTCAGTAACCCCTTGTTGTCTATCCCGCTTTTCCTTGCCGGAGTCACCGCAACGCTGTCTGCCGTTTTTGGTCTCATGGCCATTATTGCAAAGCACGAACGATCGGTACTGGTCTTTCTTTCAGTCGCCACAGGAATAGCGGTCTTCCTGTTTTCAATGGCTGAAATACTTTTGCCGCACTGATTTTACACAACAGTGGTAAATGCTTATTCGGTTTTGTAAATCCTGATGGCTGTTTCGCCATTGGACTTAATGTACGCCCTGTACATTCCTTCTGTACAGAACGGCATGGCAATATTCCCGTCTTTATCAACTGCAATCAGGCCGCCGTCGCCGCCGAGTGCAGGGAGTTGTTTCATAATCATTTCGGTGGCAGCCTCGTTGAGTGTCTGCCCCCCGTATTCCACCCGGTCGCTTACCGTTTTCGCCATTACCAGCCGGATGAAGAATTCCCCCCAGCCTGTTCCGCTGATCGCACAGCTGTTGTTATTTGCATAAGTACCCGCGCCGATGATGGGTGCATCCCCTACCCGGTTGTATTTTTTGTTGGTCATACCACCGGTGCTGGTTGCAGCGGCGAGGTTGCCATGCATATCAAGCGCGACCGCTCCTACCGTTCCGTATTTGTTGTCAGGATTCTCAAGTTGCCGCACAGCCTGCTTCGAGGCACTGTCTTTTTGCGCTTTCAACGAATCCGCTTTTCTTGCGCGCAACAGCCCTTCCCAACGGTCCTGTGTAAAAAAATAAGAGGGGTCAACGATATCACAGCCAGCCGAGGCGGCAAACTGCTCTGCACCGCGGCCAATCAGCATGACGTGCGGTGTGCGCTCCATTACCCGTCTTGCTGCAGTGATCGGGTTACGAATGGTCATCACTGAGGCAACAGATCCGGCTTTCAGCGTTTGTCCCTCCATGATTGCGGCATCCATTTCATTCTTTCCTTCGTTGGTGAACACGGCGCCTTTGCCTGCATTAAACAACGGGTTATCTTCCATAACGCGCACCGCGGCCTCAACAGCGTCGAGCGCGGATCCACCCGATTGCAGTATTTTGTTGCCGGCATCCAATGCCTGCTGGAGCCCTGCACGGTAGGCGGCTTCTTTTTCCGGGGTCATTGATTTCTTCAGGATGGTGCCTGCACCACCATGTATCACGAGCACATATCTGGAACTGTCTTTCATTTGTGCGCCGGCCGCAACTGAAACCACCATTGCAGCCATAAACAGGAGCCGTTTCATTCAACAATGTTAACGATTTCCGGCACCCCGAAGGTCCAAAAAATACCGGCTTGCCAGCACCCGGTCCGGTTGAATTGCTAAGGAACTGCAAATGACTATTGGCATTGAATTTGAATTGCTTGCGAATTGACTAAATTTACCCCGCGAAAAATCATCCGACCTGAGAAGATTCCTTAAAATAACAGCAAGGGTATTACTGATTCTGCTTGGCATCATCATTCTGGCGGCGATCGCAATTCAGACTGGCCCGGTACAGAACTGGCTGGCTAAACGGGTTACAACCCGTCTGTCCAGGAGTCTCAATACGGAGGTGCGTGTCAACAATATCAGCTTCTCTTTTCTCAACCGAATGGACCTGGAAGGGCTGCTGGTGCGGGATCACTCGAAAGACACGCTCTTGTATGCGGGCACCATGAAGGTGCGGATCACCGACTGGTTTATTTTTAAAGACAAGGCCGAACTCAAGTACGTAGGCCTTGAAGATGCTGTGATCAAACTGAATCGTCGCGACTCAGTCTGGAATTACCAGTTTCTCGTCGATTATTTCGCTTCGTCCAACTCCCCTTCCCCCACACCGGCAAAAAAGAAAAAGACAATCGAATTCGACCTGAAGAAACTGGACCTGCGCAATATTTCCCTGGTGCAACAGGATGACTGGCGCGGTGAAACGCTTACCCTGAAACTTTCAACCCTGCTGATGGAGGGGAGGAAAATGGATTTCGAAAAAGCCGAGTTTGACGTGGCGGAACTTACCGTTGACAAGCCGTATTTCGCGATCCATAATTACCCCGGGCGAAGACCCAAACGGCCCAAAAAACAGGGCGCCTTCCACCTGAATCCAGGCGGGCTGCTGCTCAGGATAGCAAAACTGGAACTGAATAACGGCACATTCGTCAACGACCTGAAAACGGAAAGACCAGCTTACCGGCATTTTGACGGTGCTCACATGGTGATCTCTGAAATCAACGGTGATATCGATAATTTCTCGTTCATAGGCGATACCATCCGTGGTAACGTTAAGCTGTCGGCGCAGGAACGCAGTGGCTTTGAACTGGAAAAACTGCAGGCACGGTTTACGTTCAACCCGCAGATCATGGAATTCCGGGACCTGGACCTGCAGACCCCGCGTAGCCGTATCAGGGATTATTACAGCATGCGGTATGATCACTTCGACGATGACATGTCTGCTTTCGTTTCTTCTGTAATGATGGAAGCGCATTTCATCCAGTCGGAAATTCATACAGACGATATCGCTTATTTCGCCCCGGGGATAGCAAGCTGGAACCGCGAAATCAACGCATCCGGCAGATTCCGTGGTACTGTTGAAGACCTTCGGGGCAATAACGTATATCTGCGGGCTGGTAACTCTGCCATCTCCGGCGACGTCAGCGTAAAAGGAATAACTGATATCAATACCGCGCTGTTCACCCTTTCTGACGGTACGGTCACCACCAGTTATAACGATCTGGCGGTCTATGTTCCGGGAGTGAAGAAGGTAAACACGCCTGACCTGAAAAGCCTCGGCCCTATCCGTTTCAACGGCAGCTTTAACGGCACGGTGAGCCGTTTCGGCGCAAAAGGCAACCTCAGTACGAGTTTAGGGAATGCCTATACCAACATCAGCATGAACCTCCCGAAACGCGGTCAGCCCACCTATACCGGTTCGGTGAGCACCCGCGGCTTCGAGCTTGGAAAATTCCTGAAAATACCGCGGCTGGGTACCGTGAGTATGGACGGGCGGATCAGCGGAACCGGTTTTGAGGTCAATACCCTTCGGACAAACTTCGATGGAACGATTTCACGCCTGGAGTACGGCAGCTATACCTATCAGAATATCCGCACCAACGGCGTTTTTCAGAAAGGCGCTTTCTCCGGTGAAGTGCGGATGAACGATCCCAGCCTGAATTTCACCAGTAATATCTCCATCGATTTCAATGGTGCCGAGCCTCATTTCGTGGTGCTTGGTGACGTGGCCAACGCAAACCTGCAGGCCCTGAAACTCACAAAAGACCGGTTTGTACTTGCCGGACTTTTTGACCTTGATTTCACCGGAAGCAACATCGACAATTTTGTAGGGTATGCAAAGCTGATCAATGCAAGCCTGATGCATGACAGTACCCGGCTGAGCTTCGACTCAGTATCCATCCAGACCGACTACCAGGCAAATGAAAAAGTACTTACCGTTAGAAGTAACGAGATTGACGCGACGGTTAAAGGACAATACAACATTTTAGACCTGCCGCAGAGTTTCCAGAGTTACCTGCACAATTATTTTCCTTCGTATATCAGCGCCCCGGCCCGTGTTCCACAGGGTCAGAAGTTTACAGTTGATGTTACCACGCGAAACATCGCCGATTTCATCCGTATCGTCGACAACCGGCTTGCAGGATTCGATAACGCGATGGTTTCGGGAAGTATCAATACCACGAGGCCGGATTCCGGTTTCGTTATCACCACTACTGTTCCCTATTTCCGTTTTCAAAACGTTGGATTTTCCGGCGTGCAGTTCAGCGGTACCGGTAACGCGTCTTCCCTGAAACTTTCCGGGAATCTTGACTTGGTAACCGTGGGCGACAGTCTTTATTTCCCCAACACGAAACTGACTATCGAATCCGCCGATGATATTTCTTCGGTGAGTATTCGAACAAAAGCGAATAACACGCTGAATGAGGCAGACCTGAATGCAACCGTACAAACAATGGAAGACGGTGTGCAGATCAACTTCCGCCCATCTTCTTTCGTAATTAACGACGAAAAATGGACCCTCGAAAAAGAAGGAGAACTGGTGCTGCGCAAACATTATATCGCGGCGCGGGATATCAGGTTCTCGCAGGGATTCCAGGAGATCACCGTGTCTACCCGCACACCCGATGGCGGTAATGTGGACGAACTCGTGGTCAACCTCAAAGACATCCACCTTGGCGATTTTATACCATTTGTAACACGCGAACCCCGAATGGAGGGACTTGTCTCCGGCGAGGTGGTGATCACCGATATTTTCGACCAGTTGTCTGCCGACGCCAGGTTAAATGCAAGCGAGTTCAGGCTGGATGATGATTCACTGGGGAATGTTCAGATCATTGCCGATTATGCACGCCGGACCGGAAAAGTAAACTACCGGGTGATCTCGCCAAATGAACCATACAACCTGGCGATAGAAGGCTTATACGACACAAAAGATACAACCGGCGCGCCGCTGGCGACTACCTTAAAGCTGAACGGCACACGCATCAGTTTTATCAACCGGTTCCTCTCCGGCATTTTTTCAGACATCGACGGATACGCAACCGGTGAACTGAAGGTGATCGGTAAAATCAACCGCCCCCACCTGCTGGGAAAAGTGAAGCTGCGAAATGCCGGAATGAAGGTGAATTACACGCAGGTTTATTATACGATCGCCGAAGCGGATCTCGACTTCCGGGATGACCGGATCGATTTCGGCAGGTTCACGTTGCAGGACAACCTCGGCAATACCGGGAATGCCCGCGGCATTTTGTACCAGCATGCTTTCCAGAACATGCAGTTTGATTTTGACCTGGCAACACAAAAAATGTTGCTATTGGATACGAAACCCACTGACAACGAAAATTTCTACGGAAGAGCGATTGGTCGTGCTACACTGAATATCCGCGGTGGCGAAGACGATATCCGAATGACGATAGCGGGAGAAGTGAACGACACCTCTCACATCTTTATTCCCACCAGCGACGCACGGGAAACCGGTGAAGCTGATTTCATCGTATTCAAGCAACCCGGCCGGGAAGTGCGCTTGACACGAGCTGCGAGCACCAATGTTACGGTAGACCTGGACGTTTCTGCCACCAATAAGGCCCAGATTGACGTGATCCTTGACCCGGTGGCCGGTGACGTTTTGAAAGCCAGGGGTACGGGCAGGCTGCGGATACACGCCGGCACCACTGATGCCGTGAGTATGAACGGCAGGTACAATATTGAACAGGGTAGCTATGATTTCAATTTCCAGAGCGTACTCAGCAAAGGCTTTACGATTGACCCGAACGCGAACAATTATATCGAATGGACCGGTGATCCCTACCAGGCCGAGATCCATGTTGACGCGATGTATACTGCTTCAAACGTGAGCCTGAGTGACCTCATCAGTGATAAAGTTGACCTGGGCGCCACGGCCCGGACCTATCGCGGCGACGTATACGTGGTAGCCGAACTGCGAAACAAGCTGAGTGAACCTGCGGTGAAGTTCCGTATCGATTTCCCGACAACAGCAGGCCTGGCCAGCCAGCCGGGATTCACCGAGTTCATGGCGAACCTCGCCAGCAACACAAACGAAAGAAACAAACAGGTTACCTATTTGCTGGTGTTCAACACCTTTGCTCCCTATGGTGAAGGAAGGAACCTGGCGCAGAATATCCAAAGCCTGGTATACAACAGTATCTCGCAGTTCGTGAACAGGCAGATTAACAAACTGGTGAGCGACTGGCTTTTTGAACGTACCGGTTTCAAATTCGACATCAACGCCTCGATCTACAGCAGCGCCTCCCTGATTGGCGGCGGCGGAACTACTTCGCAGAATGCGCTGGCCAGCCTGGACCGGATGGGACTAGGTGTAAAGTTCTGGCGCGGATTTCTGAACAACCGCATTATCATCAACGTAGGAACGAACGTAGACTTTACACGGGTGGGCGCGGCCGCGGCCTTCCAGACCGGCAACCTGCAATTCCTTCCCGATTTCAACGTGGAATTTGTTCTGGATAAACAGGGGCGGCTCCGGCTGATCCTCTTCCAGCGGAATACACTTGATATCAGTACGGGTAACAGCAGCCTGGGGCGGAGGAACCGCTCCGGTATCAGCATCTCTTACAGCAAGGAGTTCGATTAACCTGTGTCAGAACCCGGAGTTATAACCCTTCTCTTTCGATCAGTATCTCGTGGCCCATTTTATCCCGCTTTGTTCTGAGGTATGATTCGTTGTGCGGGTTTGGCGCAACTTCGATGGGCACGATGTCAACGATTTCAAGGCCATAACCTTTGAGGCCTGCCCTTTTCCTCGGGTTGTTGCTCATCAGTTTCAGCCGCGTGGCGCCAAGGCTGCGTAGTATCTGGGCGCCCACTCCATAATCACGTTCGTCCATTCCAAAGCCCAGGTGAAGGTTGGCTTCCACCGTATCCATACCTTCCTCCTGCAGTTTGTAGGCCTTGAGTTTATTGATAAGACCGATACCACGGCCTTCCTGGTTCATATACAGGATCACGCCCTTGCCTTCTTTTTCCACCATCTTCATCGCAGCATGCAGCTGGTCGCCGCAATCGCAACGAAGGCTTGCCAGGATATCACCGGTAAAACAACTGGAGTGTACACGCGTGAGTATGGGTTCGTCTTTATCCCATTCGCCCTTGATCAGTGCGAGGTGCTCTCCTACCGCGAGCTTCTCTCTGAAAGCTACAAGGTTGAAATTGCCATACCGGGTAGGCATCTTCACGCGCACCACTTCTTCCACGAGGCATTCGGAACGCAGCCGGTATTCTATCAGGTCTTTGATTGAAATGATCTTCAGGTCGAATTTCTTCGCGATATCGAGCAATTGGGGCAGCCTGGCCATTGTGCCGTCTTCATTCATGATCTCCACCAGCACGCCCGCTGGTTCCAGTCCGGCCATGCGCGCGATATCCACCGTAGCTTCGGTATGCCCGGCCCGGCGAAGCACGCCTCCTTCCTTGGCTCTTAAAGGGAAAATGTGGCCGGGTCTGCCGAAATCCTGGGGTTTGATCCCGGGGTCTACCAGCGCCTGGATTGTTTTCGAACGATCCTGGGCAGAGATACCAGTCGAGGTTCCATGGCCCAGCAGGTCGATCGAGACCGTAAAAGCGGTCTCATGAAGCGAGGTATTGGACACCACCATCGGCTCCAGCTGCAACTGGCGGCAACGCTCTTCTGTAATGGCCGTGCAGATCAGTCCCCGCCCCTGTTTACTCATGAAATTCACCACTTCAGGCGTGGCATAACGGGCGGCGATAATAAAATCCCCTTCATTCTCACGGTCGGCATCGTCCACAACGATCAGCATCTTTCCCTGCCGGATGTCCTCGATGGCACTCTCTATAGTGTTCAGCATCTTGAGCTTTTGTGCTGCAAATTTAGTCGAGTTCGGAGGAAATCGCTGTTAAGAAATGTGCTGCATCCGGAGGCCCGGTTTTTCCGTCTTCCGGTGTAAAAATTATTCACAGTGCATGTGCAAAGAATAGATGACCCCGGTCTAGGCGAACTGTAATAATTTGTTAACATTGTGCCCGATTCCAATGATTTTAATCCAGTTTATTTGCAACCAAAATCTAAACTTATGCTTATTAGAAAAATGCTGCAAGTGATTGCAGTAGTACTGATTCCGCTGTTGTTGCTGCCGGGATTCACCTTTGCACAGGTGACCTCCTCCAGCATGAGCGGGGTGATCAAAACTGCTACCGGTGAGCCACTTGTAGGCGCAACGGTAACAGCTACCCACGAGCCGACCGGGGTTGTCTACAAGACCCAGACACGGACCGGGGGAAGGTTCGAGATTTCAAACATGAACCCCGGCGGTCCGTACACCGTGGAAGTAACGTTTGTAAACTTCGTGACTGAAAAACGCAGCGATATCTACCTGAACCTCGGTGAGGTATATAAGCTGGATGCCAGCCTGAACGACAAGGCCAATGAATTGACAGCCGTGACCGTGGTTTCTACCCGCCAGTCTGATGTTTCAGGCAAGGGTGGCGCAGAAGTGAATATCGGCAGGGATAAAATGGCCAATCTTCCCAGTGTTGGCAGAAACATTTCCGATTATCTCCGTTTTGTACCCCAGGTTAAAGTGACCGGTGACGGCGGTATCGCTGTTGCAGGCCAGAATAACCGGTATAACTCATTCTATATCGACGGTGCCGTAAACAACGACGTATTCGGTCTCGCAGCATCCGGAACAAACGGAGGCCAGGCCGGCGTTGCACCGATCTCTATCGATGCCATCGACCAGTTCCAGGTAGTGATCTCTCCTTATGACGCCTCCATCGGTAATTTCACCGGCGGTGCAATCAACGCGGTTACGCGCAGTGGAACCAACACGATCCAGGGATCTGCCTATATGTTCTACCGGAACCAGGACCTGACGGGTAAGACACCGACAGGACTTAAAGATAACGCAACCAAGCTGGGCAAATTCTCGGCGAAGACCTATGGCTTCCGTGTGGGCGGACCGATTATCCGCAGCAAGCTGTTTTATTTCGTGAACCTGGAATTGCAGCGTGACGAAAGACCGCAACCTTTCGCCATGAGCCAGTATGGTGGTACTTATACCGCTGACAGTATCAACAAGCTCGCAAACTTCGTACGCACCACTTACGGGTATGATCCCGGTTCATACCTGGATATCCCGGAGATTGTAAATGCCGATCGTTTTGCAGCCAAGATCGACTGGAACCTCAATACAACGAACCGCCTCAGCGTGAGCCACCGCTACAATAAGGGTGAAAGATATAACACCAGCTCAGGCAGCTCAACGCGCATCAACTTCTTCAATAATGGTTACCTGTTCCCCACAACTACCAATTCCAGCTCTGTTGAGCTGAAGAGCAGTTTCAGGAACGGTAAAAACAACCGCCTCCTGCTCACCTTCACCAATGTGAAGGATGATCGAGGTGCGATCGGTTCACCATTCCCCCGGGTAGAGATCCAGGACCAGAGTTCTGCGAGGCTGGTAGTACTGGGTACCGAGAACTTCTCGACCAGTAACCTGCTGAAACAGCAAAACTTTAACCTGCTCGACTGGTTTAAAATGAATGTGGGTAAGAACTACCTGACATTCGGTACCGATAACGAGCTCAGTTATAGCTACAACGCCTTCATCCGTAATAACTACGGAACCTACCGTTACGGGTCTATTAACGACTTCATCAAGGGGTACAAGCCGCTCCGTTACGACCGTTCTTATTCGCTGGTTGATAACAAGAGTGGTGATAACACTGATGCGGCTGCGGAATTCACTACCCTCCGTCTCGGTTTCTTCGTCAATGACGAGATTCGTGTGAATGAAAATCTTACCGTGAACGCAGGTATCCGTGCAGACTGGACGAAGTTCCTGACGGATCCTAAGGAAGACAGGTATTTCAATGATACAGGACGGGCACTGGTAGCTGCACAGTATGACCTGGAAGGGGCTCGCTCCGGTCAGATGTCGAAGGTTCCGGTTTCGTTATCACCCCGCATCGGCTTTACCTATAAGATCCCTGCCGAGAATGTTACCGTGAGAGGTGGCTTCGGCTGGTTTACCGGAAGGATTCCGCTGGTATGGCCGGGTGGCGTATACAACCTGAATGGAGTGAGCATCGGTGACATCGCGGTGAACAACCCGAATATCACTTTCCGTCCGGATCCTTTCGGACAGTATACAGCTACTGACCTCGGCCTCAGCATCACCAACAAAGGAGAACTGAACCTGATCACTGAAGAATTCAAGCTGCCCAAGCTGTTCAGAACGTCTCTCGCTGTTGACAAACGCTTCAGCAAAGGATGGACGTTCACTGTAGAAGGTATCTTCAGCAAGAATATTAACGAGATCGATTATACCCAGGTGAACATCATGCCTCCTACGCAGATGTCCGCCGGACCCGATCGCAGGAATGTGTATGCATTCGGAGGAACACCTACCAGGATCCTTTCCCGCTACAGCGGTGACATCTACCTGCTGAGCAACAATAAAGACCGGAAAGGTTTTGCTTACAATTTCACGTTCACAGTAGACAAAGCATTCCGCAATGGTTTTGCCTTCAACGCAAACTATAGCTACGGAACTTCTATCGTGCTGAACGAAGGAACCAGTTCCCAGAACAGCTCGCAGTGGAGATTCATGGAGACTGTTAACGGCAGGAACTACATCACCCTTTCACAGTCTGACTTCGACCTGGGCCACCGGATCAATGCCTATGTTTCGAAGAAATTCAACTATGGTAAAGGAAGGTTCGCTACTACCGTTTCACTGGTATATAACGGCCAGTCCGGCAGTCCGTTCAGCTATGTTTATTCAGCCAGCCCTGTTGGCGACCGTTCACGGTTCGAAACGAATGACCTGATCTACAT
>DASVBM010000244.1:0-5184 GCA_036375835.1 Chitinophagaceae bacterium
GGCGATGCAGTATCATTTTATTACGATTGAAGGAAATATCGGGGCGGGAAAAACAACGCTGGCGCATTTACTTTCGAAACACTATGGTGCCCGGCTGATACTGGAAGAATTTGCAGACAACCCTTTCCTGCCAAAGTTTTACGAGAACCCGGAACAGTATGCTTTTCCGCTGGAATTGTTTTTCATGGCTGAGCGCTACAAACAGCTGAAAGACATGATCCACACAAAAGACATGTTTCAGCGGCTTACGATTTCCGATTACCTCTTCACCAAATGCCTGTTGTTCGCTAAAGTAAACCTGCCGGATGAGGAATTCCGACTGTATCAGAAATTGTTTGACATTATTCACCAGCAGTTGCTGTTTCCCGACATCCTGATCTACCTGCATGCTCCGATCCAGAAGCTCCAGAGCAATATCCGGAAACGGAACCGGGAATACGAACAGAAAATTCCGGACGAATACCTCTTCAACCTGCAGGAAACCTATACCAGTTATATCAAGCAGCATAATATTAAAACGATATTTGTAGATGCCGGCAATGCCGATTTCCTGGGGAATGAAAAACACCTCCGGGTAATCATCGACGCACTGGATAAGGATTACGAAGTGGGTCAGCATTACGTTACGCTACCATAATCTATTGCATGAGCACCGACCGAACCCGTCATGATCCGTTTGCTTCTGTGCGGATCATCGAATTCCGCAACCTGCTGATGGGTCGGTTCCTTTTTATAATGGGACTCAGGATGATGGGCACGCTCGTCGGATGGTGGATTTACCAACTCACCAAGGATCCTTTTGCAATCGGTCTGATCGGCCTTAGTGAGGTGATCCCGGCACTTTCATTTGCTTTGTATGCAGGCCACGTGATCGATCAGAGTGAAAAGCGGAAACTACTGCTGAAAGGGATGAGTTTCTACCTCATGTGCGCAATTGTATTACTGGGCTTGTCAACACAATTTACTACGTCTCGGCTTTCCAATTCAAGCCTCTCTTACTGTATATATTTTGTGGTCTTCTGCACGGGGATCATCCGCGCATTTACCGGTCCGGTGTTTCATACACTCCTGGCCGCCATTGTGCCCAAAGCCATACTCAGCAATGCCACCACCTGGAACCAGGGCACCTGGCTCACCGCTTCGGTAACCGGGCACGCGCTTGGCGGATTCATTATCGCGGGAATGGGTAACACCGGCACTCTGGTGGTCATCGTCGCTTTGGTAGTGTTCTCTTTTTTCTATATGACCCTGCTTAAACCCAGGCCACCAATCGCAGCCGAGGGTGAAAAGAAAACCTGGAAAAGCATCATGGAAGGGCTCCGGTTTGTTGTGCGCACCAAAGAAGTGCTGGGCGCGCTCACACTTGACCTGTTTGCTGTTCTTTTTGGTGGCGCAGTAGCAATGTTACCCGCATTTGCTACGGATATTCTGCACGTCGGCTCAGAAGGTTTCGGTTTGCTGAATGCAGCCACCGACATGGGCGCCATCATCAGTGTCATCACGCTCACTTTGTTTCCGCTGCGACGCAAACAGGGCCGGACCTTATTGCTGGGGGTTGCCGGCTTCGGCGCCTGTATCATCATCTTCGCCTTGTCAGAATTTTTCTGGCTGTCGTTCGCCGCACTGCTGGTGAGCGGTGTGCTGGATGGATTCAGCGTGGTTATCCGCGGTACGATCCTTCAGCTAATGACTCCTGATAACATGCGCGGCCGGGTAATGAGTGTGAACTCGATGTTCATCAACAGCAGTAACGAACTTGGCCAGTTCGAGAGCGGTGTGGCCGCAAGACTACTGGGTGTTATTCCCTCGGTGATCTTTGGCGGATGTATGACGATACTGGTGGTGATCATCACCTGGTTCAAAGCCCCCACCCTGCGCAAAATGGAATACCGGTCGCACTGAGCATCACAACGATTTAATAACTTTGCAGCAGGCTGTATCCACTGACGCATTCTCAAAAGTTTTAATCGTCGGTATGAAAAAGTGCTTATTCCTTTCCGGCTTTATCGTTTCTTTTTCACTCTGTTTCAGCCAGGAGATTACTCCGCCGCCAGCCGGTAAAGCGGTTGTGTATTTCGCAAGAGTTTCCCAATTGGGATTCGCTATTAATTTTTCTTATTTCGACAGCACGCAGCTGATCGCAAAATTCAATGGCAGCGGCTATTTCCGCTACGAGTGCGAACCGGGTCAGCACGTGTTCTGGGCAAGGTCGGAAAACCGCTCTTTCGTTGAAGCAAATCTGGATAGCGGTAAGATCTATTTTATTGAAGCGGTTCCAACGATGGGCGGACTGAAAGCAGCAGTGGACCTGACGCCGATCAACCCTGCCACTGCAGAAAAGCGAATGGCTAAAATCCTGAAACTGATAGGTAAACAGGCCGCGGAAGATCTCCCCGCTGATGATCTTGCCGCTGAGGCAAAACGCATGGAAGACGTTGTAAAACGTGGCTGGGAGAAATATCAGAATGACAAAGCGAACAAAGAGAACTTCCCGCAACTGACTGCAGATATGAACTATGTCGCCAGATGAATTATTCAGGATGCAGGAGCTGAACCTTTCGGAAACAACGAATATCCGGCAGGTGCAACGTTTTCCCCTGGCATCAAGTCAGGCTAAAAAATGATTTTATGAAAGGAATTTTTTGCATGTTTCTTTTCGTGGCTGCGTTCGTTTCCTGCTGCAGAAAACAGACAGCCGCAGTACTGCCTGTGTGTAATATCAACCAAACATATGCATCGAATGCAGCCAGGGCGACGGTTACCAATGGCATCTGGGGTACGATTGCTTCCATGGAAGGTAACTGCATGCCGGTCGTTAACCCGATGACGTGTAAAACATGCCCGGTTCAGCGAAAGGTCAGGATCTATGCATACACTCAATACAGCCAGGCTACCCCGCAGGGTGCGAACAGCTTTTATGACAGCTTCGGAACGCAACTGGTGAAAGAAGTGGATGCAGATGCAGATGGATTTTACCAGGCCGATCTCGCACCGGGACAGTATACAATCGTCGTGATAGAAAATGGTAAACTTTACGCATTCGGTTTCGACGGAAACGCCGGAATCAGCCCTTTTACTGTAACCGGCGGGAAACAGAATCTCAACCTCACAATGACCTATAAAGCCACTTTCTAAGCCCGCGTACAATACGCCCAATGGACTGGTGCGATGTGGCGGGAACGCAGGACTGAGCACGATTCCGGACCTTTGCATGACTCCATTAGCCGGCAGCCCGAAGCATTGCCACCTGTTCTGCCTCAGTTGGTTAATCGTTCCAGTGCTGTATTTTTAGGTACAGATTATGCAGGCAAAAGCGATATGAATTCAACGGGAAAAGCGACTGTCATTGACGATAAGCTGCACTGGTATAAGGACGCCATCATTTATGAACTGCACATCAAGGCATTCTTCGACAGCGATGGCGATGGTGTTGGCGATTTTGCCGGGCTGCTTCAAAAGCTGGATTACCTGCAGGAACTGGGCGTAACAGCCATCTGGGTGCTCCCCTTTTACCCCTCCCCGTTGCGCGACGACGGCTACGATATCGCGGATTATTATTCCATCAACCCGAGATATGGAACTATCGAACAGTTTAAACGTTTTCTTGATGAAGCACACCAGCGTAAACTGAAGGTGATCACCGAGCTGGTGGTAAACCACACATCCGACCAACATCCCTGGTTCCAACGTGCGCGGACCTCCCCGAAAGGATCTCCCGAACGGGAATATTATGTATGGAGCGACGACCCTACGAAGTACCGCGACGTCCGTATCATCTTCCAGGATTTTGAAGCAAGTAACTGGACCTGGGATCCGGTTGCCCAGCAGTATTACTGGCATCGCTTTTTTCACCACCAGCCCGACCTGAACTACGACAGTCCTGCTGTTCAGGAGGAGATCATAAAGATTCTCGAATACTGGTGCTCAATGGGAGTTGATGGTTTCAGGCTGGATGCGGTCCCCTACCTTTTCGAAAGGGAAGGAACAAATGGGGAGAACCTTCCCGAAACGCATGACTTCCTGAAAAAGCTGAGACAATATATTGATGAGCGTTACCCGGGCATCTGCTTCCTCGCGGAAGCCAATATGTGGCCCGAGGATTCCGCGTCATACTTCGGTAACGGCGATGAGTGCCACATGAATTATCACTTTCCGGTAATGCCGAGGATGTTTATGGCGCTGCAGCGCGAAGACCGCTACCCGATCACGGATATATTCGACCAGACCCCCTCAATACCCGAAACCTGCCAGTGGGCAATCTTCCTGCGCAATCACGACGAACTCACACTGGAGATGGTAACCGACGAAGAACGGGACTATATGTATAAGGTTTATGCCAAGGATCCCAAAGCAAGGATCAATCTCGGTATACGCCACAGGCTGGCGCCACTAATGGAAAATGACAGGAAGCGCATTGAACTGATGAACTCGCTGTTATTCTCATTACCCGGCACCCCCGTGATCTATTATGGCGACGAGATCGGGATGGGAGATAATTTTTACCTGGGCGACCGTGATGGCGTTCGAACCCCGATGCAATGGTCACCCGACCGCAATGCCGGCTTCTCGGGTACCAATCCGCAGCAGCTGTACCTGCCGGTGATCCTCGATCCGCAATACCATTATGAATCGGTCAATGTGGAAACCCAGCGTGCAAATACCTCTTCGCTGTTCTGGTTTATGAAACGCATGATACACATGCGGAAGAAATACAAAGCATTCAGTCGCGGCGATATGCAGTTCATTCACGTGGACAACCCGAAAATACTTGCGTTCACGCGCACTTACCAGGACGAAACGATCCTGGTTGTGGTGAACCTTTCAAAATACCCGCAGCCTGCCGAGGTTGATCTGAAGCTATATAAAAACCATACTCCGGTGGAGGCTTTCAGCAAAAACCCGTTTCCGCCAATCAAAGAAAGCCCAGCCTATTTTTTCACGCTTGCTGCCCATTCATTCCAGTGGTTCGTTCTCCAGAAGCCAAAGCCGGCGATGCAGACCGGCATACAGCACGCAAAAATAAAAGCAGCCCAGTGGCCGGATCTTTTTAGTGGTGATGCCCTGGAACAGCTGCAGTCAGAGGTGTTGCCATCGTATATGCAGCGCATGGACTGGTTTGCCACGAATAAATCGATATACAGCGCAGCTGTCCTTTGGAATTCCCCGCTCTCCGTTGAAAAAACC
>DASVBM010000344.1:0-5135 GCA_036375835.1 Chitinophagaceae bacterium
CAGACGAACCTTCGCTACTTTACGCAGTGCGGAGTTCGGCTTCTTGGGGGTGGTGGTATAAACCCTTGTACATACCCCGCGACGCTGCGGACATGCATCCAGCGCCCTTGATTTGCTTTTTGCTCTGATGATTTCGCGGCCTTTTCTTACCAGCTGCTGTATTGTAGGCATCCTTAACCGTTTAAATTTATCCCTTTTTTTGGGACGGCAAAGGTAACGGGGGTTAAGTGAAATTCCAAAAAACCACAGAACGTTTTTAACCGGGCTGCAAAAAACCCGTCCATTTAAACGGGTTTTAACTTTTGAAACCAGGTTTTCCCGGTTCCATACCGCGCTGCATCGGGATGTTCGCGTCTGCGTCCCTCATAATCAACACATATTGCGTTTCACTTCATGTTTCGCTTTTCACCGGCCAACTCGGGGATAATGCTGAACGCATTGATCTTCAGCACTGGAAACGAAACAGGGGTCCCCCGGCACCGGTCAATACCACTCCCATTTCCGTGCTTCATTGAAGACTACCGGATCTGGGTCAGCGTAATCAGCTTTTTGTCTGCGTCTTCCACCAGCAGCTTCAGGTTACGGTTGAACAACAGGGCTCCATAACCCAGCGTAAAGTTCTTATTGGCGGCACGCACCGGGGCCGTTTCGCTGATGCCGGTTGACGGGTCAATTGGCGTGAGCACCGCCAGCGGCAACGAATCCATCAGCAAGGGCTGAAAAGGCGGCCTGTACTGCGATAATACCGGCTTTTCCAGCTGAACCACGATACGCGCCTCCCCTCCTGCTATCTGAGAAATACTGATACTACCCACGCGGGAACTGTCGGGCGAGATCAATGGATAATTGAGGATGGTATTATCAGACTCAGACTCAGGCTCTGCCTGCGACTTGCTGCAACCGCTGATTATCACTGCTCCGAGAAAGATTGCCAGCACCCAGCGGGTCAAGGTATAACTCCTGTTCATATCACTTCGTTTTATCTGAAGAACGTCTCCAATGAAGCGGTGCCAAAGCAAATGCCAATCAAAGCAGCCGAAAACGAATCCGGCCCCGGTAAATTAACTAGCGGGGCCGGCAACAAGGCTTTTAATCACTATAGCAAGGGTAAATTTATTTCTGGTAAACCAGGTAGCCCCAGGCACCCAGTTCGAAAACCGTTTCTGCATCGAAATGGAAATGAAGCCCGGAGAAGGCGCTGCTCCAGGTTCCAGTGAGCGGATAGCCTTTCACCCGCACCCTCAGCTTGTCCGTGGCAGACAGATTGATCAGCACCAGCACCGCGCGTTGCTCGTGCAGGCGGACGAAAGCAATCACCCTTTCACCGCCCTCCACATCCAGCCAGGCTGTTTCGCCATAACGCGCCGCATTGGAATGTCGCCTCAGCAGCAACAGCGATCGATAAAAGCCCGCGAGCACCGGCTCATTCCAGTCCAGCTGGTCTTTATCAAAGAATTTAAGCCGCCTGGTGTTCGGTACTTCCTGGCCGCTGTACACCAAAGGCATCGCCTGCGCAGTACAGCAGAGTACGGCCATCGCGCGGGCACCATCGCCGTACTTCTCGTACTCGGTACCGTTCCAGCTGTTCTCATCGTGGTTGGAAGTAAAAAGCAGTTTGCTGCAATCCGGGGGAAGCTCATTTAAAGCCCGCAGTTCACGAGTAAACGCCGCAAGATCGGCTTCGCCTTTCATATAGCGCTCCGACATATGCATCCAGCTCCAGGCATAAGTGGCGTCGAATACTTCGTGGTACAAGCCGTTATCCGTCTCCGCCAGCCAGAAAAGCGGCTTCATACTGTCGCAGGCTACTCTTGCCTGCTGCCAGAAATCCAGTGGCACCAGGTGCGCCATGTCGCAGCGGAAACCATCGATGTCGCAGCTATCTATCCAGAACTGCATGCAGCGGATCATTTCTTTCCGCATCGCTTCGTTCGAATAGTCAAGATCGATGACGTCTGCCCAGCCGTTCGCGTCAAAATACATCCCGTCCTCATCACGCAGGTACCAGTCGGGGTGCGCTTTCGTCCAGTGATGATCCCAACCGGTATGATTGGCCACCCAGTCGATGATCACCCGCATTCCGTGGGCATGTGCGGTCCTCACCAGCTCCCGCAGGTCATCCGCACCGCCGAATTCGGGATTCACTTCAGTATAGGATGAACAGGCGTAATAGCTGCCCAGCGAACCCTGTCTTTTTTCGAGGCTGATCGGGGTTACCGGCATCAGCCATAGAATCTCAACCCCCATTTCCGCCAGTCGCGGAATATGCGCGGCAAACCCGGCAAACGTACCCCCGGCTGTATACTGCCTTATGTTCACTTCATATACATTACTCCCTCTTGCCCAGCCAACGGTCGGAAAAAGTTTTGCCATCACGATAAAAATAGAACAGTATTCGATCCATAACTTTAAGCAGATGGAAATAGTCAAAAACTTTTGCCTGGCGGGTGATTCTGCGCGGCCCATGGCTACCGATATCTTCTTTAACAATGACGGGCGCCAAAAGCCGATAGTAATCTACGCCCATGGCTTCAACGGTTTCAAGGACTGGGGCAATTTCGACATCATCGCGCGGCAATTCGCCGAAGCCGGTTTCGTATTTGTGAAATTCAATTTCTCGCATAACGGTACCAGCCCGGCCTACCCGGAAGATTTCGTCGATCCCGAAGCTTACGGGCAGAACAATTATTCCCGGGAATTATACGACCTGCGTACCGTGATCGGTTTCGTTGCTGACCCGGCAAGCCGGTTCTCCGCAGAAGTGGACCGGGATAAGATCATGCTGCTCGGCCATAGCCGCGGCGGAGGGGTTGCTATTCTCACCGCTGCAGAAGATGAACGCATCAAATCACTGGCTACCTGGGCTTCCGTTGCCGAGGCACGCACGCCCTGGGGTTCCTGGACCGGATCAAGAATGGAAGAATGGCGGCAAAGCGGTGTACTGTATTACCTCAACGCGAGAACAAAACAACAGATGCCGCTTGACTACCAGTTGTACCAGGATTATGAAAAAAACAAGGCGCGGCTGGATATAACCGAAGCCATGCGCTCATTGAAAATACCCGTACTCATCTGCCATGGAACAAAGGACGAAGCGGTGCCGGTGGAAAAAGCGCAACTGCTGAAATCCGCTAATCCTTCAGCGGAACTTTTCCTGGTGGAATCCGATCATGTATTTGGCAGGAAACACCCGTGGACCGAAGCCAGGCTGCCGGATCCGATGCAGGCCGTCGTGGATAGAACGATCGCGTTTTTCAGCAATCCCGGTAAACAACAGTGATCCTGCCATTGCATCAGTTCCGCTTCGCACCGGCGGACTGATCTCCGCCAACAACCTCGCCGATCACTTTCCCTATACTCCCGGAAGGCATCTGTATCTTCAGCAGGGCGGCTATCGTGGGTGCGATATCGGTCATGTAAATCTCCCGGTTGCTGCTGCCCTTCGCGATATTCCATCCATAAAATATCAGCGGTATATGCGTATCATACGCGTACCACACACCATGCGAGGTGCCCCGGGCGCCTCCGTCGAACCACTGCGGTTTATAGTTGAACTGTATGTCGCCGCTCAACTTCTGGTTGTAACCGTTGGCCAGCATCTCCCGTAAACGGCCCGGTATGGGTGCAGACATGATCCCACTCAATTCAAACGCGTTGGCAATAAAAGGAAACTGCAGCAATTCTTTGATGGTAAACGCCGTGACGGCTGCCTGGTTATTGTTGTTCACCAGCGAATGATCGAAATACACCTGGTAGTTGATCACCTGGCTGATCGCTTTCTTCAAACCAAACTGCGCTTCGATTTTCAGGTTGATCTGCCGCGCTATTTCCGCGTCATCATAGCTACCGGCAGGAATACTGTGTTCCCTCAGAAAACCGGGCACGTGTGAAACGCCATGGTCTGAAGTGAGGAAAACGAGGTACTGCCCCTTCCCCACCGAACGGTCGAGGAACTGCAGGAAAGCAGCGAGATCCCTGTCCAGCCGCAGATAGGCATCTTCCACCTCTATACTGTTCGGGCCGAATTCATGCCCGATATAATCGGTGGATGAGAAACTCAACGCAAGGAAATCCGTTTCCCCGGAACCGCCCAGTTTTTCCGCCGTTACCGCGGCCTCCGCTGCCTGGAAAGTAAAGCTCATGGCAAAGGGCGTGTACCGGAAACTGTTGTATTTGTTGCGCGCGATCCGGCTGGTCTCGTGCGGAAATGTATTGTCCTCGCCCGGCAATACCGCTTCATAGGCGGCACTATCCCCTGAGCTGCCGGTATAACTGTTGATCGGATACAGGGTATTCCAGTTTCCGTTCAGGTATTGATCGGGTAACCGCTTCGCGTTAAACGACTGCATCCACTCCGGCAGCCGGCTCATGTAGTAACTGCTGGTTATGAACCCGCCGGTGGAATCGTCAAACCAGTAAGCCGCGTTGGCTGCATGTCCCGCAGGCAGTATCGACCCCCGGTCTTTGAAGGCGATGCCGATCACTTTCGACCGGAAGTTACTGGCGAGTCTCAGTTCATCGGTGATGGTCGTGGTCCAGAGATTTCGCGGCGACATCTTTCCCGCTTTGGTACTGGTGCCCACCGGTGTTACCGTGCTGTCGTCTGTGCAGTACACGTTTCTGCCCAACTCCCGCTGGTACCAGTAGTTACCCATAATCCCGTTCACTGCAGGAACAGAGCCGGTATAGATCGACGCGTGGCCCGCCGCTGTATAGCTGGGCGTATACGGGATCATCGTGTTTTCACAACGGAAGCCCTGGTTCATCAGTCTTTTAAATCCGCCTTCGCCATAGCGGTCGTAATAGCGGTAGAGAAAATCCCAGCGCATCTGGTCTATCACGATTCCCACCACCAGTTTAGGTCGGGTTACCGATTTACTTGTTTTTACAGGCTGGGAGAAAACAGAAAGGCCGAGCAGGGCCGACAGGGTTAATAGAAAAGCTCTCATCACTACATTTTACCGGGTGAAGATACAGCAGGAATTCTATTGGCCCTCATTGCCTTTTCATTCCCACCGCCGGATCGTCTGCGAAGGAGTCAGTTTTGTCTGGCCAGTTTGATGATCCGGTACAGTTGTCCCCTTACCATCAGCGTTCCCTCTATTGACCTGCCTTGTATGTTGAAGATCCAGATG
>DASVBM010000229.1:0-2436 GCA_036375835.1 Chitinophagaceae bacterium
CCTTGCTCTCACCTTCCACCATCATCAGGTTCTTCTCCGTGGCGGCGATGATGAAGTCCATATCGGCAGTAGCCAGTTCACTGCGCTTAGGGTTCACCACGTAGTTACCCTCGATGCGGGCTACGCGTACTTCAGAAATGATCTCTTTAATGGGAATATCAGATACGGCGAGTGCGGCAGACGCGGCCAGGCAGGCCAGTGCGTCGGGCATCACTTCGGGATCAGATGAAACAAGTGTGATGATCACCTGCACCTCGCAGTAATAATCTTCAGGAAATAACGGGCGCAGCGCACGGTCAACCAGTCGGCTGATCAGCACTTCGTAATCGCTCAGCCTTCCTTCTCTTTTGAAGAAAGAACCGGGGATACGTCCCGCCGAAGCGAATTTCTCCATATAGTCAACGCTGAGGGGGAAGAAATCCTGCCCTTCTTTCGGCTCGGGGTTGGCAACAACAGTAGCCAGCATGATACAGTTGCCCTGGCGAACGGTAACGGCGCCATCAGCCTGGCGGGCCAGTTTACCGGTTTCAATAATCACTTCCTGGCCGTTGAGCTGGAAGGAAACACTAAGTGGTTGTGATAACATAATCGTTCTTCTTTTGCACGGCAGTGCGAAGGGTGGGACAAATGCAAAGCCGTTGTTAATTAATTTCCGCTACACAGGCAGTGGTACAAAAAAACGATTCCCAACTGTAGTAGATACATGTTGGGAATAGTTCTTTACATACCTGGTTCGTTTATTTTCTAAGACCCAGTTTCTCGATCAATGCGCGGTAACCTTCCAGGTTATGCTTTTGCATATAGCTCAGCAGTCTTTTACGCTGGCCTACCAGTTGCATCAATCCCCTGTGGGTGGAAAAGTCTTTTTTGTTTGCCTGTAAGTGCTTGGAAATGTTAGCGATACGCTCAGTCAGCAAAGCAACCTGGCCTTCAATGGAACCAGTGTTTTTAGCGTTGCCGCCATGCTCTTTGAAAATGTTTTGCTTTTTCTCGGTGGTTAAATAAGGCATCTGATACTGTTTTTTGTGGGAACCGCTCCCACTCGTTTGTCTTTTTTTATTGTGGCGGCAAAAGTATGGTAAAATCGGGAAAAAACCGGCTGGGATTCCAGGATTTTTTATTGTTCGCCAGGGAAGGTGCCGGGCACCCGGGGGAACGCTGGTTTTCATGATTATCATGATCAGCCGGGATGGAATGGTTTGCCTATCTGGCGGTTGTGCATTTTCGGAGCCGTTCTGACCGGAGACTGGCTGAGCTGATGTTCCCCCCCAACCTGCGCAGCTGGTTCCGCATAACTCATCATAACAACCATGAAAACCAGCGTCCCCGCCCAACCTGCGCAACTGGTCTTTCATAATCCATCCTGACAACCATGAAAATCAGCGTTCTACCCTGCGCAGCAGGTCCCCGGGAATCTACTCATTTTCCCTGAAAATCCAGCTGACAAAGCTCATTCATCCGTTTCCGGGCTGCAGATAATTTTACACCAAATCAGGTTTATGGACGAGCTCACATTTGCGGGCCTGGTTTGCTTTGGTATCTCGGCAATACTATGCCTGTTCATCGGCAAAACGGGTGCGAAGAATCACTGATCGCTTTCGAAACACGGATGCGCGCGTCTACCGCAACCAGCGATTGCATATTCCCCATCAAAGGATTAATGTCCATCTCGGCGATCTCGGGCGCGGCAGTTACCAGCGCGCCCACGCGGGTGATCGCTTCGGTAAGCAGGTCTTCGCTGATCCCGGCCTTGCCACGCACACCCCGGATGATGGGATAGGAACGGAGATGCCGGATCATCGACCTGGCCTCCGCTTTACCCACCGGCGCAAGCCCGGCAGCAACGTCCTTGAACACTTCAATGAAGATTCCGCCCAGTCCGCAGACTACCTGGTGCCCGAACCTGTCCTCCTGTTTTGCCCCGATGTATACTTCGGTGCCCGTAAGCTGTTGCTGTATCAGCACCCCGTCGGCCCCGGGTATCTGCATCAGCCTCCGGAAGATCAGTTCTACCTCTTCGGCACTGTTCACCCCCACCACTACCCCGCCAACGTCTGATTTATGCACCGGGCCGGAGACCTTCATCACCAGCGGGAAGCCGGATGCGGCCGCGTGCTTCAGCGCCTGTTCAACGGTAGTGACGGTTTCCTGTCTTACGGTAGCGATACCCGCGGCATCCAGCAGCTGAAAAACCTGGTCCGGCGAAAGATAGCCCTCGCCCGCGCCATCTATGACAGACCTGATCCTGGTGATATCCACCGCCGGAAGTTCCGCATCATCGTAAGGCTGGTGTACGCGGTTGACTCTCGACAACACATAACCGAAAGACACTTCATCGGTGAAGTTCACATGGCCCATGGAATGGAAATGGCTCACTTCTTCGGCGGCCTGTAATGCAGAGGGGAGAATCGGGAATATCGGTTTCTTACAGGTCTT
>DASVBM010000349.1:0-2204 GCA_036375835.1 Chitinophagaceae bacterium
AAGAATGTAAGCTCCCAACCTGTCGATATCCCCCTTCCGGAATTTCGATGAAGCACTATCTGCTTTCCCTTTTATGTTAAGCCCCCTCGTGCCGGCAGTGTTCAGTAATCCCGACTGCGGTGAAGCAGAACGGTCTTTCAATATCCGTACAAGGCTGTCCTCTCTAAATAGTGGCACCAGTTGCAATTTGTCCGGCGAACTGATGATATAAGCTGCATATCTCGCTGTGGAATCGCTGAGCCACGCAGTGTACCGGGTAGTTTCAATATAAACCTGGCCCGGGCTTAAGGCGGTAGATATTTTCTTATAACCCTGTGATTCATACAGGGAGTCGGTATTGACATAATCGAGTACTGATAGCCAAAGCGACTGAGAAGATCCGCGCAGGTCACTGAAATCTTTTTCGCCGCCAATCATCTCGTAATGCGAAGAGATGAGCATGGTCTGGCTGCGCTCCCGGCGGATGTGCTCAACCAGCTGCTTCATTTCATCGTCTGCCTGGAATAACTCCGTGCCGATCATATTGCCATCGGCGAGCGCATTTTTCAGGTAGAGCGACTGATGGATGATTTTTTCTTTCAACCCCGGCTCTTTATCAAGAATACCGGCGAACAGGAGTTCGTGGTACAGGTCGAAAAAGGCGCTGAGTTTCCGCTCGTAGAGCCGGATGCGATCCTCCGGTGACAGTGCGGCGAAGGAGTACCTCAGGTTACGTTCGGTATAGAAAAGCAGGTTGTATAACACATGTTTCAGCAGGTTTCCTGTTGAACGGTAATGAGCAATGAGATACAAACGCTGCATTGGATAGTAATAGTCAACATTCATCCAGTTATTCTTCTGTTCAACTATGGTCAGTGCTTCCAGCAGCCAGGAGCGCATCTTATCTGCGTCCAGTGATTTACCGGTTATATCCATCACAGCGTATTGGAGGTGTGGCCACTGGTATAACTCATATAAAAGTTCCGACGAGTCGCTGCTGATGGGTGCAAGTTTCGCCATGAGCTGATCGAGCGAGTCGATCGCATCGTTATTCCGGTTCAGTTCTTTCAGGATAAAAGTTTCCTGGAGCCGTACGTCAATGAACAGGTTCCAGTACGGTATACTGGCCTGGTTCACCGATGAAGGCTGCGGGTAATAGCCCTTAAGCCGTGACAGCGTTTTTAGTGCCGACTCATACCTTCCCTGCGTTCTTGCGGCTTCTGGCAGCAGGTAGTAAAGTGAATAAAAAGCGTCAAGCTGTTCTTTTTCTGTAAAAGCAGGATAGTGCGACAGTTTCTCAATTCCCTCAGATGCGGCATCAAAGGCTTCTGCTCCATTGCCTATGTTTATGTACAGCCGTGTTAAAAGGATATACGAGTCTCTCAGCTGCCATTCTGCTAACACTGGTTTTGTTCCTGCTTTTGCTGCGGCATCAAGCTCGTCAGGCAGCACATCCTGCAGCAGGAAAAGTTTCAGCGGAAGGATTGCCACGCCTTCCCGATGGTCGTTGATTGCCCAGGTACCCAGGTCCATCACCAGGTGCCATTGCATCATGTAATAGAGTACCCGGTAGTTGCGGTTAAAAGAAACGCTGCCGTAGGCGTTCCTTTCCACCATGTCCACGCGCAGTCCCGAGAGGTTACGCCGCAGTTCGTCAAATGCAGGCCTGAATGAAACCCCTTCGTCTCTTTGGTAATACGGTGTTTCTTTCCATAAACCGAATTTGCCTTTTAGTCTTACCCATTTAGCAGCTACCTGGATGAATCGCGATTCAAAACTTGTATCCTTTGCTTTTGGCTCGAGCTTCAGGTGGTAGGATGCCCAGTCGCGGGCGATGGCCCAGGCGCTGTCGAACACCTTATTCATCGCGAAGTGAACGATTACATAACCGGAATCACCCGGTTCCTGGTTCAATGAGTGGCGAATAATGCGATCAACCGGTAACCATTCGCTTAACCTTCCCGCACCGGAATAATACCCGAGCAACTGGTAGGCCTGGGAAGAAAAGCTGTCTGCAAGTAAACGGCCGGCATTCGATAACAGATCAGCTGCGCGCTGCTGGTAAACCGCCTGGTCTTTTTTGTGAGGGGAGTAATATCCCTCGTACATATACAGCATTCCGCGGAACAAGGGAAAGCTGTCTTCGTAACCAGTGAATGCCGAGTCTATAGATCGCATTAAGGCTGCAGCTCGCGTGGGTGTAGTTGTGTTTTCAGCAGCAAGAT
>DASVBM010000358.1:0-3737 GCA_036375835.1 Chitinophagaceae bacterium
TTAACCGGGCCGTTAAGAATACAAAACGGGGAGCGGTCGTATATGTGCTGGCGAATGGACCGTCTTTAAATAATTACCCGAAGGAAAAACTTTTTGGTAAAGACGTGATTGTAATGAATGCGTTCCACCTGTGCACCTGGAAAGATAAGGTGAACATTGTTGCCCATTGCTTTGGCGAGCCATCCTGGTCGCCTGCCTGGGAAGATCCATTTAGCAGTTTTATGCGAACAAATGCCGGTTCTTACTGGATGCATTTATCGTCAAAAGGCAGAATCGATCCATCACGGTACGCCGGAAAACGGTTTTTCTATGTTTGTCCGGCCGTGCCTACCCGATTCTGGGGTTCCGGCAAACCAGATCTTGCCTTACCCGTGCTCGGCTATATGACAACCGCTCAACTGGCTATTATGGTTGCGATATACATGGGCTATTCAAAAATATACCTGCTCGGGTTTGATCATGACTGGTTGGCCCAGCGTAAGATTTCCCCCCATTTTTACGAAGAAAACGACTCGGTGAAGCCCGCCGACCTTTCTGCTTTCAGCTATTACAGCCTCATCAAAATGGTGAAGGAAAAGTGGGAGATATATTATAAGTTACAAAATGTTGCGAAACGGGCGGGAATCAACATTATAAACCTGTCAAGACCTACTTATCTTGACGTATTTGCATACGGCGATAACCATGACGTTGAAGAAATCGATCAGCAGGGGGATGCACAGACTGAACCTCTTGCTGAACAGACAGATATTTAAGGCTACAATCGACAAGCTCTCGCCGAACATTTTCTGTTGTGAAAAAAAATTGTTTGGCAACAAAGGCGATGGTGGTTACGTGTTACCGGTCCGTTTCCTGGATCCGGATAAGTACGTCGTGCTTTCCTTTGGCGTAAATGACGATATCAGTTTCGAAGAAGCGGTGCTTGCCAGTAAGCCCGGAATGGGAATTTATTGTTTTGATCCGACCGTGCCAGGCTTGCCACACGAGAACAGGGATATCCGTTTTTATCCTATTGGCCTGGCCGGAAAGACAAACCGTAACCGGAAATTACTAGAGTTAAAAGATGCGATGAAATATGCGGGATTGGATCCTGCTGTTCACCAGGTGCTTAAAATAGATATTGAGGGATGGGAGTGGAGTTTCCTGAAGACTTTTGATCCTGCTGCTTACAATGCAGATGTCTTAGCGATCGAATTTCACTTTAACCTTTTTAAAGACTGGCAGACATTCCTGGTCTTCCCCTATGTGTTCCGGCGTCGTTATAAGTTGTTGTCACAACTGCTCAATCACTATTACATTTTTCACGTGCATGCCAATAATCTTTCCTACACAAGGGTTGGTGAGTATATGTTTCCAAATCTCCTTGAAATGACTTTAATAAAAAAGAATGTTTTTGAGGAGCGTATACTGGAAGACGTTAAGAAATATAATACACCTAATATCCCTGGCTCTGCCGACCACCAATACCCTTTCCGCGCCCATGGAAGTTAAAAACCAGGTTTTGCTTTCAATTGTCGTGGTGACTATGAACAACCTGGAGGAGTTAACCCGAACGCTCAGCTCTATAGAAGCGCATTGCATTGAAAGTTGCCAGGTTGCCGTTGTCAATAGTGGGATAGCCGCGCCGGTCAACAGCCTTCTGGAAAAACATCGCAGTTCCAGCATCCACACCTATGAATATTTTTACCAGTCTCCAATGGGTGTATTCCCTGCGCAGAATTATGGTATCAGCCAATGCCGGGGCCAATGGATAATGGTATTAAATTCTGGGGACGAACTTGCAAAAAACGCTTCCGAAATACTACTAACCTCTTATTTGGCTGAAAACAATCAATTTGATGTGCTGGTGTTTTCCCAGATCACAATGAGAGATAATCGGCCAGCATACAGGTTCGTTCCCGCCGAATCCACTATCTGGCCTCACCAGTCGATATTAGTTAGGCAGGATGTATATAAACGTTTTGGAATGTACCGCGAAGATTTCCGGTATGCGGCAGAACAATATTATTTCGCCCGTATCCGCCGGCATATAAAATTTAAACTGGTGGATAGGGATTTGACCATGTATTCCCTTGGGGGATTGTCGAGCAATGTGAACTACAGATTTTCAAGAGAGCTTTTCGCGATCTGGCGACGATTGGGGGCTGGAAAACTAAGTGCATTTCAGAAGTCATATATACTTCCATATTTTCGCTGCATATTATTACGGGTGCTTCCAGTGAGCTTCGTAGAACAAATAAGGATGAAGACATATAATCGATACAAAAAAATCGCGCCGACCCGGGAAGTATGATCACCAGTATCGCCGAAGGGGCATCAACACCATTGGTTTCAGTAATTACCGCGTTGTATAATTCCGGCCAGTACATTAACGAAGCAATCGATTCTGTATTGGAACAAACCTATCCCAACTGGGAAATGCTGATCGTGGACGACGGTTCTACCGATGAAAGCGCCGAAATCGTTGCGGCAAGAGCAGCTGCCGATTCACGCATCCGTTTCTTTCAGCTTCCAAAAAATCACGGTATGCCCTTCGCTGCAAGAAACCTGGCCACAGCAAACGCAGCTGGTAAATATATTGCCTTCCTGGATAGTGATGACATGTGGATGCCGGAGAAGCTCGAGAAGCAGGTTGCGTTCATGGAAAGAAATGATTACCCCATTTCATTTACGGGCTATAACAAACAATACGAAGGAAATGCGGGTAGAAAGAAATTTATCGCCGCAAAATCCGTGGTTACTTACCGCGACCTCCTGAAAACAAACCACATCGGTTGTCTCACGGCAATGTATAACGCAGAAAAGACCGGCAAGCTTGAGCAGCACCCACATAAGTATGAAGACTATATCATGTGGCTGCAGGTATTGAAAAAAGGGTACAAGGCGTATGGTTTGAATGAAGCGCTGGCCGTCTATCGCGTACACAGTGGTTCCATATCCACAAATAAGTTGCGCATGGCATTAATCAATTGGAAGATATACAGGAACATCATGAAGCTTGGAGTTTTAAGTGCTTCGTGGTATTTCCTTCATTACTGTTACTACGGATTAAAGAAAATATAGCATGACGGTAAATCCAGATACAAGGATATTCGTGGCCGGGCACAAAGGGATGTTCGGTTCCGCAATCATGCGTGCATTGGACGGTGCGGGTTTCCGAAACGTGGTAACCGCATCGAAGTCTGAACTGGATTTGAGAAATCAGGATTCAGTTGATTCATTTTTTCAACAAGCGAAACCGGGTTGCGTGATCCTGGCTGCAGCGAAGGTCGGGGGCATTAGGGCGAATATGAAGTACCCGGTCGAGTTCCTGCAGGATAACCTGATGATTCAGGGAAATGTAATTGAAGCTGCATTCCGTCACAAGACTCAAAAGTTTGTGTTCCTGGGAAGTTCATGCATCTACCCCCGGGATTCCCCACAACCTATAAAGGAAGAATACCTGCTGACCGGGCCGCTTGAACCCACGAATGAAGGTTACGCCCTGGCTAAAATTGCCGGGTTGAAGCTGCTGGAGTATTATGCCCGCGAATACAATTGGAACACGATAAGCCTGATGCCATGCAATTTATATGGCCCAAACGATAGTTTTGATCCTGAGCACTCTCACGTACTGTCCGCCCTTGTAAAGAAATTTTGTGATGCCGCTGATAAACGGCAAAATGAAGTTGAAATCTGGGGTACCGGCGTGGCAAGGAGAGAATTCATGCACGTAGATGATGCAGCAAACGCAGTGG
>DASVBM010000147.1:0-5451 GCA_036375835.1 Chitinophagaceae bacterium
TTGTACGACTATCACCCCGACGCCATACCCGCGCCTTATAACCACAGCAACATCGACAGCGACGAGGTATTGTATTACGTGGACGGTGATTTTATGAGCCGTAAGAACGTTACCCGGGGCATGATCACCTTGCACCCCGCCGGCATACCGCATGGTCCGCACCCCGGCGCCGTCGAGAAAAGTATCGGAGCCAGGGAGACCAAAGAACTGGCGGTGATGGTCGACACATTCCACCCGCTGCAGCTGACAGTTGACGCGCTGGACATTGAGAACGAAGGATACGTGATGAGCTGGGCGGAATAGATAGCCGCGATCTTTTTACTTTAACAGGGGCTGCTTCCGGGCGGCCCTTTTTTTGTAAAAAACAATTCGGGCACGGCAGTGCATTTGCGGTTTTTGGCTTAGTTTTAAAGAAGCTCTTTTATCACCTATAAAAATCAATTCCGTATGGTCAAGTTTCATGACATCAAAATCGGCGATTACTTAATGGGCGAGTTTGAAGGAAAGATGTGGCAGGGTGAAGTGGTCAGGCTGAATGGAGAAGACAAGCAGGTTTGCCTGGAGACCGATGTGCAGGAGTTCTGGTTCGAACCCGAACACCTGTACCCGATACCGCTGACAGACGAGGCGCTGCGCAACCTCAGCTTTACCCGCGAAGACCAGGAAGACGGCAGCTTGAAGTATAAAAAGGGTTCTTTTCGTCTGGTGATTCCCGCAAAAGACGATTTCTCTCATATCGATATGTGGTACCGCGAAGACCGCCGGCATAATCCCGATATCCATTACGTACACCAGCTGCAGAACGCGTATTTGCAGATGACGAAAGTGCACCTGACAAGGGAAGCGGTCTGATGAACGATCGGGAATAGCCTATAGAGAATGGGCTGACGGGATCGCTAAGGTCAGCTAAGACCCACCTGAGGACCAGGTAAGATGCACCTGAGGTGCAGGTAAGATGCACCTAAGGTCCAGGTAAGATGCACCTAAGGGCCAGGTAAGACCCACCTGAGGACCAGGTAAGATGCACCAAAGGTCCAGGTAAGATGCACCTAAGGTCCAGGTAAGATCCACCTAAGGTCCAGGTAAGACCTACCTAAGGGTCAGGTAAGACCCACCTAAGGGTCAGGTAAGGTGTATATAAGGTTCGGCCACTTCGGCCTTCGGCGGTACGGAACGCATGTTTTTCCAGGCTCAGGGTTGTATGGATATCCGTGGCGTTCCCGGGATATGAAACAGGCCTGCGTTGCAGCAGGAGGGGGATCGCGGATTTTTACAATTTCTCCGGAACTCAGGAACCGCTTCTGTAATTACGGAAGCGGTTCCCGGTCAATAAAAAAACAGGCAGCCTTGCAGCTGCCTGTTTTTTTATCATACGATGAATGTTTGTTAAGCGAGCTTCAGCTTTGCACTGCGGTTAATCATGTAATTGTATCCCAGTAAAATAGCAGGAAGGAATACCATTGTTGAGGCCAGTGACTTTCCATAAAAAGGAATACCGGCTACATAGCAATTCACCAGCCCCGCAAAATCATTTGTGTACAGGTTGGTCGTATCGATCATCCAGGCTGCGAAATTGGAAAGCAGGAAAAACAGGGTAGGGGCAATGATGCCGCCGAGGATAATGCTGCCGTATTTTTTTCCTTTTAATGCCCAGCCGATGAAAGTCACTGCCAGGATCAGCGCGTAGTTCAGTAGCTGATAGGAATAAAACCCGGGGAAATCGAAAAGCCCGGCAGTATACAGCGCCTGCACAATCACGTCACTCGCCAGTAGCGCCAGCAGGGGAAGCATGAATGAAGTTTGTTTCCGGTTGATGAGCATACCGGAAAATAAAGCGATGGCGATCACCGGCGATACACCTGACCAGGCCGCGTTTGCACTGAAAATTACTTTGCTGGCGGTGGTTACCGCTATCAGCACCAGCGTATAGATCAATAATCTGCTATTGGTTTTCATGTTCGTCAATTTAATGAGCAAAAATAGCTGGAAAATGCGAGCCCCCGGATGCATTTTTCCTCAGCCTGTGTACAAACTTCAGGGTACGTAAGCGCGGAATATGCGGCAACCCTGTTCAGCGCTGACAATGTAACTGTTTCCTGCAAACACGATGCACGAGTCACCGCTGCCCATCTGCAGTTCATTGGCTGCAGATACCATTGCCTTGCCTTCCAGGCAAAACAGGATCTCTGGTGAAGCGGCATCGAACTTTGCCTGTCTGGTACCCGAGAGCGTGATCTCGGAAACCGCGAAATCCGGTACAGGAAAACGGAAGTCACGGATGGCGCCCGCCGCCGAGCCATGTAGTATTTCCGGTTCCACGGGTGTGAAACGGGTGTGCTTCACCAGCTCGCTTACGTCAATGTGCTTCGTGGTGAGCCCGCCGCGTAATACGTTGTCGCTGTTGGCCATCAGCTCAATGTTCTGGCCGCGCAGATAGGCGTGCGGTATTCCGGCTGCCTGGAAGATGGCTTCCCCGGCCTGAAGCTGTACCAGGTTGAGCAGGTAAATCGCGAAAATTCCCCGGTCTATCTGTTCGGCTTTCTTATCAAGGTAGTATTCTCCTACCCAGTAGCCGGGTTCGCCGGGTTCGGACTCGTGAAAGGTCCGGCGCCGCACTTCTTTCTGAACCACCGGTAAAAGTATCTCGTCCAGTTTCTGCTGTGGCAGTTCCATTACGTGTGTGTACAGTTCCTTATAATTTCCTTCGCCGAACACGGCCAGCAGTTCACGGAATTGCGGCACCTGGTGAAGTGTTGCCTTTACCGCAGCCGGCTGTTTAAAACCGTGCAGCAGCCAGAACCCGCTCAGCGCGATCATCACCTCCGGTTTATGATTCCGGTCTTTATAGTTGCGGTTGGATGCGTTGATATCAACACCGGCTGCCTCCTCTGCGGCAAAACCCGATTCTGCGCCTTCACGCGTTGGATGCACCTGGATCGACAGCATATGTTTTACGTCCAGCACTTTCAGCAGGTAAGGCAGTTCGCCAAAACGCTGCTGCACCGCGCTGCCCATCAGTGCGGGTTCGGAGGCAAGCACCTGCTTCAGGTCAGTCCTGGCTTCACCCTCCGCCAGCGTCGAGGGCGCTGAACGGTGGGCGCCCATCCAGTATTCGGCAAAAGGCTGGTCTTTGGTATTGTCAATACCCAATAGCGCGGGGATGAATTCATGCCCTCCCCAGGCATAGTGCTGAACGGTTCCTTTCAAAGGGTAGATCTTGCGCGGGTCAATCTTCATTTGTAACTTGTTATTCGGGCAAATTATCTGGTATGTGGAATAAAAATACAGGTTCTAAGGGAGAAGACATGGCTGCCGATTACCTGAGGCAGCAGGGCTTTACCATCATCGAGCGGAACTGGCGATTCCGCCACTGGGAAGTGGACATCATTGCATCCCGGAAAGACCGCCTGCATTTTTTTGAAGTCAAGACCCGTACCTCGCCAAAGTTCGGCAAACCGGAAGAGAGTATTTCTTACGAGAAAATGAAATGCCTGAAAAACGCTGCCGAGGAATACCAGTTCAGGCACCCGCAATGGAAGTACCTTCAGTTCGATGTGCTGGCTATATCCATGTATAATAATGAGCCGGTGGAATACTTCTATATCGAAGACGTTTATTTCTGAGCGCTCAGCGTTTTAAAGCGATCCGTTTCACCACCGGTTTCACTTCCGGTATCTTCTCCATCATCGTTTCCACCATCATATACGTGGCCGGGCAGTATTCGATGTTCTGCTGGTGAACATGGATATACTCTTTCATCTTCTTTTTATTGAGGTGCGGGAACCCGGCGCAATCGGCGGGGCGGACTTCATAGATCGAACACATATTCGTCTTCAGGTCGAGAAACTGGCAGGGTTGCGTCTTATTCATCCAGTCGCCGTCTTTCTTGTCGTACTCGAGCCATTTTTCGGTGAAGGCTTTTGCCGACATCCCCAGGTGTCTGGAGATTCGTAATATATCTTTCCTCGTATATGTCGGGCTCATCTTCTTACAGCAGTTGGCGCAACTGAGGCAATCGACGTGCTGCCATACATGCTGGTTCAGTTCATCTGCAAGGTTATCGAGCAGCTTTGGCGGGTTGCGTTCTATCTTGGAGAGAAATCGCCTGAACGTTTTCTGGTTGTGCCGCACGCGTTGGCGGAAAGAGCGGAAGTTCACTGGTAACATGCGTGGAAATGTTCTTTTCTGTAGCTGGACGAAATAATATTATTATTGTACACCGTCAAAACTAATCTTTCAACAGGTGTGGGAAGCGTATAAAAAGGGATTCAAAGCCTGGCTTCAGCTGGAGCGGTCGCTGAGTGATAACTCGGTCGGGTCTTACCTGCGCGACCTGGAGAAGCTCACCGAATACCTGCAGGCATCCGGAAATATGAAGACCCCGGCGGAGGTGGGGCTGAAAGACATGCAGCATTTCCTGAAATGGGTGAATGAACTGGGGATGACGCCGACCTCGCAGGCCAGGATCATTTCCGGCATACGGAGCTTTTACAAATACTGCCTTACTGAAAACCTGGTGAATACAGATCCCGCCGCGCTGCTGGAGTTACCTAAGCTGAAAAGGAAATTGCCTGATGTGCTGAACCTCGACGAGATCGACGCAATGCTCTCGAAGATCGACCTCAGTACTCCCGAGGGTACCAGAAACAAGGCGATCCTCGAAACGATGTACAGCTCCGGGCTGCGGGTGAGCGAGGTGGTGAACCTGAAGATCAGTTGCCTGTACCTGGACGTTGGTTTTATTAAGGTAACCGGCAAAGGCGATAAGGAAAGACTGGTACCGATCGGCTCCGACGCCATCAAATACATCCGCATCTACCGTGAGAATGTGCGCACACACCAGCTGCCAAAGAAAGGAAATGACGATATCCTTTTCCTGAACAAGGCCGGCAGCAAGCTTTCCAGGGTAATGATTTTTTATATTATTAAGTCACTGGCAGGCAAAGCGGGAATACAAAAAACGATATCGCCGCACACCTTCCGGCATTCATTTGCCACGCATCTGGTAGAAGGAGGCGCCGACCTTCGCGCGGTGCAGGAGATGCTGGGACATGAAAGCATCACCACCACCGAAATTTATACGCATCTCGACCGCGATTTCCTGCGAAGTACCTTGCAGCAGTTTCACCCGGCTTTTAAAAAATGACGATCGATACTGTTCACTAACTGGGCTCGTGGAAATGAACCTTGCTTCTGGTTTACACCACCGCATGTTGAATTGATCCTTAATCTCAGCGGATCACACGGAACCCGCGGAAATCTTCTTCAGCCTGCTCCGTGACCGAGACCTTGCTTACCGCCGCGCGGGAGGGACCTTTTTGACACCATGTTATGAATTCCCTGACACGGTCTTCATCGCCGCTCACCTTTGCTTCCACTTCACCATTTTCCGTATTTCGTATCCAGCCCGTAAGTTCAAGCTGTTCGGCTACATCCTTTGCCGCCGCCCTG
>DASVBM010000361.1:0-2322 GCA_036375835.1 Chitinophagaceae bacterium
AGTTACCTGGAAGAAGCACCATGGCCTGCAACGAAGGACGAGCTGATCGATTATTCAATCCGAAGCGGCGCCCCGCTCGAAGTAGTGGAGAACCTGCAGGAATTGGACGATGAAGGCGAGGTTTACGAGAGCATCGAAGACATCTGGCCGGATTACCCCAGCCAGGAAGATTTCATGTTCAACGAAGACGAATACTAGACCTGTATTTGCAACGAAATATAAAAAGACCGTTCCCCACCGGAACGGTCTTTTTTTGTCACCACCATGCTGCTGCAATGGGCTTGTATGTTTCGGATATGACTTCGTCAGAATTGCCAGCCAACCTCAGTTATGCCGGATGCCCTTTTGCACTTCCGAATAACTTGTCTTGTCCATTTTGACACCCCATACCTGATTCATATCCATGTTGACCAGGTAATAGTCCACGTTTTTTGCCATCTTTAACTTCTCCTGTAATTTCCGTGCAAAGGTTGTATTCAATCTGCCGACATACGATGCCCACATGATGTATACCTGGTAGGGCTTCGTTTTGTCTGGCTGCACCAATTGGTCGCCCTCGAGATATCGAAGACCTTTCAGCCTGTCTGGCGTACCTGTCCTGATCAGGCCGGTATCAAAGCTTATTGGTTCGCCGGCGATGATCTTATCAATGAATGTAAACGCGTTTCCGTTACAATGGATAGAATCCACCGCATACAGCAAATGCCTGCCCAGTGAGTCGATGACAATGATATCGGGAATTCCCTTGATCTCGTTGTTTTGAACATCGGCAAATTCAAAGATGTTGCGGAAGTAGAGAATCCTATCCCTGTCTAACTTATACCTTTTCGATGTCGCCAGTATCTTTTCTTTTGAAATTACCTTAGGTTCAGAAACATTGAAGATGAGTTTTGCCGCGGTATATTTTACTGAGTAACACGAAGAACAAAAAACAAACAGCACGGCGATGACGATGTTTTTCATTGGTTGTATAGGTTGAGGTTAAAAATACAAGCCGTGTTACCCGGCCGGATCAGGCCTATTCATCGAATCTCACCTTGATCACCACCATCCCGTAATTGCCTTCTTCCGGTTGAATTTCGTATCGCCCCGGTAAAAATTGGATAGATCTGAACCCGAGCTTTTCCGCGTCTTCGTCCGTGAACCGCCACAGGTAATCCCGCATTTCCGATTCGTCTATCTCCAGGGTGCCATCATAATCCGGCTCGTTGGACACATCCTGTAAAAACCGGACCGTTACGGTACCGTTTTCTTTATCAGGAGTAAAAGCCACTTTGTTTTCCTCCGGCACGTCCTCCCAGTTCGTGAACAACACAATGGATAACCTGATATTAATTCCACAGTTTATTATGCATAGACCAAATCCGCGTTCGCAATCGTAGCGGGGGCGTTTCAGGTTGAATTTTTCGCACCCTACAGAAAATGAAAAGCCCTGGGCCTGCACTTCAGAGATTCCTGTTACCAATAGTAATAATAAAATTTTGAAAAACATATGCTTCTTCATGGTTAGGGTTTTTGAGTTTCCTACTCTGTTTTACCGGTTTTCGGAGTGGCCCGTATCCTTGGCCAAAGACACTGTAAAAGTTGAAATGAATAACCGTTGAAACAAATTCCCGGGTTTACAATTTGTCAATCGGGAATTTACGTTTCGTCAACTGAGCAGGTAAAAGTTGTGTCAGCGGGCGGTAAAGCCGGAAGTATGCCAGGTTATTTTCCGTATTGCTTCAGCATTTGTTTCAGGTCTTCGAGGGTATTGATCTCATCCGGTTTTTTGTCTTTCCGCCAGCGATTGATCCGCGGGAAACGAAGAGCCACGCCGCTTTTGTGCCTCTTGCTTGCAGCAATGCCTTCAAACGCAATCTCAAAAACAAGTTCCGGTTTTACGGTACGTACCGGCCCGAACTTCTCCAGCGAATTCCTTTTCACGAAAGCGTCTACTTCGGCAAATTCCTTATCGGTGAGGCCGCTGTAGGCTTTGGTAAACGTGACGAGCTGATCGCCATCCCGTACCGCGAATGTATAGTCCGTATAAAGGTTACTTCTTCTTCCACTGCCTTTTGCGGCGTATACCATCACCGCATCTATTACCAGCGGGTCTATTTTCCATTTCCACCAGTCTCCAACTTTCCGTCCGGCCTGGTAGGGCGAGGATCTCCGTTTCAGCATCAGTCCTTCACTTCCCATTTCCCTGGAATGGCTTCGTGTTTCGGCAAGCGCTTCCCATGAATCAAATTGAATGACCGGTGATAATTTAAGGGTAGGATGGTTGACCGCTTCAACAACCTGTTCAAGTTGTGCCCTGCGTTTTTCAATCGGCAGTGC
>DASVBM010000369.1:0-8675 GCA_036375835.1 Chitinophagaceae bacterium
TCACTGATCGATGAGGCTACCCGTAATTAAGCACATCCGGAACAACTGCACGCCGGATGAGATAGAAACAGCCATCCGGGTGTTGGAATCTGCCTCTGAAGCAGCTTCGCTAAAGGAAGATGAAACCAACGTTATCGGAGAACTCATCTCTAACTTTTGCGGCGCACTGGAAGTAGACGGCCTGATCCGGAACGGCATGAATGAAAAAGACGCGTTGAATACGTTTATGAAAAAAGTTATGAGCTCGATAGACCGGTAAGTGAATAATAGGCAGGATTCAGACAATCAGCAGGAGCACCGGCAACGGTGCTCTTGTTGTTTTTGAGTGCAGACCTGAAATCCCGGCACAGGCTCTGACAAACCAACGCAAACTCTCTGTCTGTAGCGTCGGCATAACACCGGAATCCCGGTTCAATCAACAATATCAATTCCTGTTTGTTCTGTCGTAAACAATCCGCTGGCTTCGCTGATCCCGGGTTCTGCATGGCATATGCCGGTGGTGGTACCGGTCCTTCGCGCCTGCCACGTCATTGAAGCATACACGGAAGAGCAGGAAAATTCAGAATCTCATCCCGCCGAAAAAGGAGGTTTGCCGCCAGCCGGCACGCATGATGGAAGAATTTCCACAATTGAAGAGGTGATGAACACAACACGCACGTTATAAAGTATTACCCAAACCCTGATCCGGCGCAAACAGCTTCAGCTCAGGGGCAGTGATAAAGCCGTACTGGTTTTCTATCTGAAGACGTAGATCAAAGCCAAACCTGCAGCAGGTACAAGGTAGTCGCGCCCATATAAACAAAAAGAGGCAGTGATACACTGCCCCACACCGGCAATGGTTTTCTGCCGAAGCCATCGCCAGGTACAAACGAGCTAAAAGAAAAAATGTGCCAAAAACGATCAGTAATCCAGGAGCTTCTGCAGCTTCTCTACAAGCTTTGAAGTGGTTGGTAACATTGCAGCTTCCAGGGACAGATTGATCGGCACTGCAGGCAGATTAAGGGCACCCATTACTTCCACCCTCGCGTCCAGGAAATGGTAACAGGCATTGGTGATGCGCAGCGCCAATGCTTCCGAGAAAGAATTCTGTTGTTGCTCTTCGGTCAGCACCAGCACACGGCCATGGCGCTTCCCGCTCTCAAACAACAGGTTCTCATCCAGCGGATACAATGTTCGCAGGTCGATAATCTCCAACTGCCCGGGCAGATGCTGCGCGGCGGCCTTTGCCCAGTAAACACCCATGCCATAGGTGACGATACAAACCGATTCACCATGTTTTACCTTAGCCGGGTCTGCCTGTAAAACGATACTGGCTTTACCCAGTGGCAGCACATAATCTTTTCCGGGCTCGATCGTCTTTGCTTCTTCCGTGCCAGGCACCTTACTCCAGTAAAGACCTTTGTGTTCGAGTATCACCACCGGGTTGGGGTCATAAAACGCAGCTTTCATCAGTCCCTTCATGTCAGCAGCGTTGGATGGATATACCACCTTAATGCCTTTGATGGTTAACAGCGTACTTTCTATACTGCCACTATGATAAGGACCGCCGCCGCCATATGCACCGATCGGAACCCGGAGCACCATTTGTATGGGAAACTTACCCATCGTGAGATAAGATGACTTACTGATCTCGCTTACCAACTGGTTGAGACCGGGGTAAATATAGTCGGCAAACTGAACCTCCACGATCGGTTTCAGTCCAAGTGCAGACAACCCGATAGTAGAACCGATGATATATGCTTCCTGTATCGCAGTATTGAAAACACGATGATCACCAAATTTATCCGCCAGCGTTGCGGCTTCCCGGAACACGCCCCCCAGCCTGCGGCCTACGTCCTGTCCGTATAATATCGCTTCGGGATGCTCCTGCATCAGTTCCTCGACGGCATGCAGCGCCGCATCTACCATGATCGTTTTTTCACCACCCCTTGGGTTGCGGTTTCCTTTTTCTTCCTTCACTCCTCCCGCCGCAAACACGTGATCGGCAACGGTAGCGGGATCAGGATCGGCGGCGGACTGCGCGGCATCGAATGCCTGTGCTACTTCTCCGGCAACATCCCGGTGAATGGATTCCAGCTCCGTTTCTGTAACTCCCGCAGATATAATTTTTGCCCGAAGCTTTGGAAGGGGGTCGTCCTGTGCGTGTTTTTCAAGATCCTCCTTCGAACGGTAGAATTCTTTTCGCACGCCACTCGTATGATGCCCCAGCAAAGGCACGGTGGCGTGAACCAGTATTGGTTTACGCTGCTCACGTACATAACCGATTCCCCGGGCGATTGTGTTATACGCCGCCTCAAAATCACTGCCGTCGCATTGAAGCCTTGAAAGACCCTTGAATCCTGCGGCATATTCATAGGCATTCATGGCACGCGCTTCAGCGGCGCTTACGCTGATGCCCCACTGGTTGTCCTGCACGAGATACAGGATCGGCAACTGTTTCAATGCGGCGAACTGCAAAGCCTCGCTCACTTCCCCTTCAGTGATACTGTTGTCTCCAAAAGAGCATACCACCACCGGCAGCTCGCCGTTCTCCCCTGTTTTCAATAACTGCTTATGGTATTGCTCAATAAACTGTATACCCTGCGCAAGCCCTGTAGTAGGAATCGCCTGCATACCGGTAGCACTACTCTGGTGAATGATACCCGGTCTTTTACCGTCTCTGTTCGACGGATGGCAGTAATAAGATCTTCCGCCTGAAAACGGATCGTCCCTTTTCGCAAGCAATTGCAACATGAGCTCATAAGGTGAGAAACCGGCGGACAGCATGATGCTATCGTCCCGGTAATATGGGCTTACCCAGTCATAGTGCTTCAGCTGCAATCCGGTTGCAATCTGTATTGCTTCGTGACCCCTGGAAGTTGAATGTACATACTTGCATACCTGCCTGTTCGCCTCGTAGGTTTCTGCCATTGTCTTTGCAGTGATCATAAGACGGTATGCCTTCAATAAAATATCCGTATTCGACATGGCTTGCAAATATCCGGGAAACTGCGTTTATGAGCTAATTATTCAACCTGTTGCAGGACCGGATCGATTTGATATATAAAAATGAAATGGCGGCAGGCGGAAAAGCTGAACCCGGGTATGCCGATGACGGAAGAATTTACCAGCGGAAGTGTTTCGTATCCCCCCGGGATTATTTCACTTCTACTTCAAACATCTTTTCCTGCCTCAGGTATCCCTCGAGAAAATCACCGACGACACATTCCCCCACGCCTGCAGGTGTACCTGTGAATACCAGGTCACCGATATTGATGGAAAAGTACCGGGAGATGTTTTCAATGATCCGGTCGAAAGAAAAGATCATCTGCGATGAGTTGCCCTGTTGCACTGTCTGGCCATTGTTTCGGAGGGAAAAATCCAGCGGATTGTTCATCGTTTCCGATGTCATTTCCACCCACTTCCCTATGATGGCTGAGTTATCCCAGGCCTTGGCCTTTTCCCAGGGCAGCCCCTTTGCCTTCAGGTCATTCTGAACGTCCCGCGCGGTAAAATCGATACCTACCGTTATAGCATTATAATAACGAGAGGCCTGTCTTTCACTAATATACTTTCCGTTTTTGGCTATCCGCAGCACCAGTTCCGCCTCATAATGCAACTCGTTACAAAATTCAGGGTAATAAAATGGAGTGTGTGGTTGCAGGAGGGCTGATTTGGGCTTCATGAAAATCACCGGCTCCTCGGGAACTGCATTGCCCAGCTCCCTGGCATGTTCAGCATAGTTTCGGCCTACACAAAAGATCTTCATGTGCTTTAGTTTTATACTGGCCGGGGGCTTTGAGTCGGGGTTGTGAACAACCTGGTTATTTACAAAGTACGCCGGCTATTCAGGCTAAAATAATAAACGTTTTTCGAAATACTACAGCGAGAAATCTAATTTATTGACCTCGTTCATAGTTCGTTCAATACCGGAAAAAGCAAAACTTTCAATTACATCTACACACTTGTCGATCTTCTGTTTCACGATTGGCGCCTCTTCCGGCAGCCATTTGCTTAGTACAAACTCAGCCTGCATCCCTTTCGGGTATTTGTCGCCGATGCCAAACCGGAGTTTTGGATACTGCGTTGTGCCAAGCATTGCCTGGATATCCTTCAAACCGTTATGGCCTGCGTCACTTCCCGAAGAACGCAACCTGATGCGGTTCAGCGGCAGCGCAATATCATCTACCACCGTGATACTGTTTTCCAATGACACCTTTTCGTAGTCCAGCCAGTACTTAAACGCTTTTCCGCTCAGGTTCATATACGTGGTTGGCAGAATACATATGAACATTCTTCCCCTGATCTTCAGGTTTGCGACCTCCGCATACCGGTCTGTACGAAAAGCTCCCCCGTGCCTGGCCACGAAAGCGGTAACCACATCGAAACCAATATTATGGCGCGTGTGCTGGTACTTCGCGCCGGGATTACCCAGCCCCACTACGAGGTATTTGGTCATACTGTAAATTGGTTGGCAAAAATAGGGTTGATACTGAGAACGTAACAAACAATCGGAGAAAGAAAAAGTCCCGCTGATGCGTGACCTTCTCCCGGTTTTCCTTAGGTTATTGATTCAGGTAGTTAAATCCAACAGGCAATATTACCCAGCTTGTTCCGCCAAACTCATGACTTTTGTCATAAAATAAAGCCCCGGTAATTGCCGGGGCTCGTAATAAACTGTTGGGAATCCGGTTATTTTTTGGCCGGTGTAGCTGCTGCGGCAGTGGCTTCTTCCTGTTTCAGCTGGCGGGTCATCACTACTGAAGCAATAGGGATACGCGGGGAGTTCAGAATCTCAATACCCTCAGCTTTTACGTCTTCCACACGAATATTGCCGTTCAGCTCAAGATCGGTGATATCCACTTCGATGTTCTCTTTCAGGTCTTTCGGAAACGCTTTTACCTTCAGCGCTTTGATCTTGGTAACCAGTTTTCCTCCGGCTTTAACACCAGCGGCGGCACCGGTAAACCTGATAGGCAGGGTGGCAACAACTTTTTTGTTTTCCACCAGCTGCAGCAGGTCTACGTGGATCAGTTCATCTGATACTTTATCGAACTGCAGATCTTTCAGAATGCACCTGTAAGCATTGCCGTTCACCTTAACTTCAGCAACCTGGAAAGCACCAGTGTATACAAGCGATTTGAACGCTTTTACAGGAGCAGAAAAGTTTATTTCTTTTTCACCACCGTAAATTACACCAGGCACCAATTCCTGAGAGCGAAGTTGGCGGGTGGCTTTTTTTCCGCTTTCGGTCCTCAGTTGTCCTTCGATTGTAATTGTTTTCATTTTGTTTTTGTTTTTATTAGAAAAGCGCTGATACAGCCGCCAAAGCGACCGCATTCTTATTTGTGTCTCTGTTTTCCTGAACAATACTTAATGGCAGCTGCCAGCCTCCGGGACCTGGCTCAGCTGATAAGACGAACATCGCTAACCTTAACTAAGGCACCGGAAGAAAAAGCGGTAAACTTATCTTCCCTTAAGTTGGGAGTGAATGAAGAGGCTTGTTATACTCTTATTCTCGTAAGCGTTCCGTATCGCTATGGCAAAGAGATCAGCTACTGAAAGTACCTTGATTTTCCTGGAATCTTTACGAAGCGGTATCGTGTCGCAGACTACCAGTTCTTCCAATACACTGTTTTCGATGTTCTCGTAAGCCTTACCGCTCAGTACAGGGTGTGTACAAAGCGCCCGCACCGTTCTTGCTCCCTTTTCCTTCAGTAGCGCTGCGGATTTTGCCAGCGTACCCCCGGTGTCGCAAATGTCATCTATAAGAACTACTTCCCTGTCGGTGACGTCGCCGATTACCACCATGCTGGCGATCTCATTGGCACGCTTCCGGTGCTTGTCGCAGATCACCATTTCTGCGTTAAAATAACTGGCCACTTCCCGTACCCTGTTGGTACTTCCCACGTCAGGGGCGGCAAAGGTAAGGTTCTGCAACTTAAGTTGCTCGATATAAGGTATAAAAATAGCTGAAGAATCAAGGTGGTCAACCGGGATGTCGAAGAAGGCCTGGATCTGCGGTGCGTGCAGGTCCATGGTGATAACCCTATGAGCGCCAGCTGCTTCGAGAAGCGTGGCTACCAGCTTCGAGCCGATCGCCACCCGGGGCTTGTCTTTCCTGTCCTGCCGGGCGAAGCCATAGTAAGGAATCACCGCTACGATCCGGTGGGCAGATGCCCTTTTTGCCGCGTCGATCATCAGCAACAGTTCCATCAGGTTATCTGTGGGCGCGAAGGTGCTCTGTACCAGAAAAACATAGTCACCACGGATACTTTCCAGAAAAATGGGCTGGAACTCCCCGTCGCTGAACTTTTGAATATTGATCTTGCCGAGACGTGTACCATAGCGCTTCGCAATCTTCTCGGCCAGCGCCTCCGACCCGGTTCCTGAGAATATCTTAACTGAGGGATTCATACTCATGAAGGAGAATTGCGGCGAAGATATATCAGTATTTCACTGTCCAAAAGGATAATTTCCACCTGCCGCATTGCATGTGTAAAAAATCTGCTGTAACTTAAGCGTCAACCCTAACCTATGTCCGCAATAAAACACTGGAATACAGATGACCGGCCCCGTGAGAAACTGATCCACAACGGCGCCGAAAGCCTCAGCAACTCAGAATTGCTCGCCATCCTGATTAACAATGGAACCAAAGACGCCTCAGCGGTGGATCTAAGCCGCCAGCTTTTATCAGCAGTAAACAACGACCTGCAGCGACTCGGAAGAATGTCGGTTCAGGAAATCCTGCAGCTGCATACCCGCGGTATCGGCCAGGCGAAAGCTATATCAATTGTTGCAGCCCTGGAGCTTGGGGTACGCCGCAACGCGCAGGAAAACCTAAAAGTGGTGGTAAGCCACAGCAGCGATGTGGCTAATTACCTGCGCGCCAGGCTTCAACACAAGAAACACGAGGTTTTCGTTGCAGTCTACCTGAACCGCTCAAATAAAATCAAACACCACGAAATCATCAGCAGCGGAGGTATCACAGGCACGGTAGCCGATCCGCGGGTGATTCTGAAGCGTGCATTGGAGCACGACGCCACGTCGCTGATTCTCTGCCATAACCATCCCAGCGGCAGTCTCAAACCCAGTAAAGCCGACGAAGACCTCACCTGGAAGATCAGGGAGGCAGCGCGCTATTTCGATATCGCGGTACTGGACCACATAATTGTCAGCGATGAAGGTTATTACTCGTTTGCCGACGAAGGTCTCATGTGATCAGAAACTGAAATAATGCAGCTTATTCTTCGACCATGCATAAACCACCTTCACTTCCTTGGCAAACCAGGGATTCATGTACACATTTCCCGAGCGGTGCGATACACTGCCAACCTGGTGTGGCATAACCGGTACCGTATCACGCATAGTCGTTTCATAGTTACCCGGAGCGCTGTAAGCATCCCACTGCACCACCACATAACAGGTATCGATCACCATGCGGTCGAGGATGGCGATAGCTTTCCAGTATTTGAACGTCCCCATCGAAGTAACAACCGTATCCACGCCAACTGCCGCTGAAAGTTTCACCAGCTCGTTTTCTGTTGCTGCTGTGTTCTCGTCTTTGCTGCAGGCGAACAACGCCAATGCAGTGAATAGGCATAACAATCTTTTCATGTAAAAAACCATTGATCCTCCACTGCCACAAAAGCCGTGCAGGAAGATGCTTTTGTGGTTCCGCTGTGCGATCATTTGCCTTAGTTTTGCGGCAAACTGCTTTATGAACAGACCTTTACGTGTATTGGTGGCAAAGGTGGGGCTCGACGGACATGACCGTGGCGCAAAAGTTATAGCCACCGCACTACGTGATGCCGGCATGGAGGTGATCTATACAGGCCTGCGGCAAACACCGGAAATGGTGGTAAACACCGCCTTGCAGGAAGATGTCGATGCCATTGGTATCAGCATCTTATCCGGCGCGCACCTGACCGTTTTCCCAAAAGTGATCGCGTTGATGAAGGAAAAAAAGATGGATGACGTGCTGCTGACCGGCGGTGGCATCATCCCGGAGGACGACATGAAGCAACTTCAGGAGATAGGCGTCGGAAAATTATTCGCCCCGGGCACCGCCACCAGTGAAATAGCAGAATACATTACCCGTTGGGTAAAAGAACACAGATCATTTTAAATGTAACAATATGCCATATCAGACACTGCTGACCTCAAAAGAAGACGGAACACTGGTCATTACAGTGAACCGCCCCGACAAACTGAACGCTCTGAATAAAGATGTGATCACTGAACTCGGCCAGGTAATGGACGAGCTTTACCAGGATGCTGAACTAAAATCAGCGATTATAACAGGAGCGGGGACGAAATCTTTTGTTGCCGGGGCCGATATTTCGGAATTCACATCCTTATCGGCTGCTGAGGGAGCGGCGCTGGCCAGGCGCGGGCAACAGGTGTTTGATAAAATTGAAAATGCGCCGAAACCTGTTATCGCGGCTGTAAACGGGTTTGCACTAGGTGGCGGCTGCGAACTTGCCCTCAGCTGCCATTTCATCATCGCATCCGACAACGCAAAGTTCGGACAGCCGGAAGTGAACCTTGGGCTTATACCCGGGTATGGCGGTACACAAAGGCTGACGCAGTTATTGGGAAGAAACCGGAGTATGCAGTTGCTGATGACCGGTGATATGTTTTCCGCAAAAGACGCTGAACAATACGGAATGGTGAACGAAGTAGTGCCGGCTGAT
>DASVBM010000380.1:0-4631 GCA_036375835.1 Chitinophagaceae bacterium
AACTGGATCACCCACGGCATCAGCGGCGACATTGCAGTGGTGATCGCGCGTACGGGCGAGCCCCGTACCAGTGGTAACTCCACTGCCTTTATCGTAGAGCGTGGGACGCCTGGATTCCGCGGCGGCAAAAAAGAAAATAAACTGGGAATGCGCGCCAGTGAAACAGCAGAAATGATTTTTGATAACTGCCGTATACCGGATGAGAACCGGCTGGGCGAAGTTGGTGATGGATTCCGCCAGGCCATGAAGGTGCTGGATGGAGGCCGTATCTCGATCGCTGCCTTGTCGGCGGGCATAGCGAAAGGCGCATATGAAGCCGCGGTTCAGTATTCAAAGGAGAGGCAGCAGTTCGATCAGCCAATTTCAAATTTCCAGGCCATCAGTTTCAAGCTTGCAGATATGGCCACTGAGATCATGGCTTCAGATCTTCTGATCTGGCAGGCGTGTGATCTGAAGAATAAAGGAATGAAGATGACCAAGGAATCCGCGATGGCAAAATACTATGCCAGCGAAACCGCGGTAAAAGTTGCGAACGATGCCGTACAGATATTCGGCGGATACGGATACACGAAGGATTTCCCGGTTGAAAAACATTATCGTGATGCCAAGCTTTGCACGATTGGCGAGGGAACTTCAGAAATTCAGAAACTGGTTATCTCAAGAGAAGTACTTCAATAAAAATATGTCCCGCGAAACGGGACATATTTTTTACTGGCCACCTGAGAATAACTGGTCAACGGCGCCGGCCATCATCGGGAATTTTTCCTTCACGAAATTGGCCACTGCTTCGATTGATTTCTTAGCCTGCTCAGGTGTGATGCCGGCTTCCCGGCTAACGCGGTCTATCAGTTCCTGCATGGTTTTCTTTTTTGATGATTAGATGATTTAACTGCAAATCTATTGGTTCGCACGCAGCTGGTTTGCTGCAACAAAAAAGCGACCAGTTTCCTGGTCGCCTCTTAATATAATCCGATGATTATGCAACTTTCAGGTGACTGAGTTTGCTCTTGTTGAACATACGCTCTGCATAATCCATTGTAACATGCATGGTTTTCTGACCGGTACCCGGCAATTCGAACATCGCGTCGGTAAGGATGCTCTCGCAAATGCTTCTTAAACCACGTGCTCCCAGTTTATACTCCAGGGCTTTGCCCACCATGAAGTCCAGCACTTCGTCGTCGATGGTCAGTTCAGTCCCTTCCAGCTCGAACAGCCGCGTGTACTGCTTCAGGAGCGAGTTCTTCGGCTCAGTGAGAATATTGCGAAGCGTTTCCGCATCCAGCGGGTTCAGGTGGGTAACAACAGGCAGACGGCCGAGCAGTTCCGGTATCAGGCCAAAACTTTTCAGGTCCTGTGCGTTGATGAACTGGAGGATGTTTTTCCGCTGTGCCTCCTGCCGCTCTTTATTGGTAAAGCCGATTGCATTGGTATTGATCCGCCGGCTGATGATCTTGTCCACGCCATCGAATGCGCCACCGCAAACAAAAAGGATATTGCGGGTATCGACCTTGATCATTTTTTGTTCGGGGTGCTTACGTCCGCCCTGAGGGGGCACCAGCACTTCGGTTCCTTCCAGCATTTTCAGCAGACCCTGCTGCACGCCTTCACCGCTTACATCACGTGTGATAGAGGGGTTGTCGCCCTTCCGCGCGATTTTGTCGATCTCGTCGATATATACGATACCTCTTTCCGCTGCGGCAACATCATAGTTGCAATTCTGCAGCAGGCGGGTGAGCATACTTTCCACGTCTTCACCTACATAACCGGCTTCGGTAAACACCGTTGCGTCAACAATCGCAAAGGGAACGTTGAGCAGCCTTGCTATGGTTTTAGCCAGCAGGGTTTTGCCGGTACCGGTTTCACCGACCATGATGATATTGCTTTTTTCTATTTCAATATCATCCGGCTGTAATTTATGAGTGATCCTTTTGTAGTGATTATAAACCGCTACCGAGAGCACCTTCTTGGCGTCTTCCTGCCCGATCACATACTCATCCAGGAAGTTCTTGATTTCAACCGGCTTCTTGATTGTGAATTTGAACTGGCTGGTGGTTGTTTCGTGCTTCACCTGCAGTTCCTGGGCGATGATCTCCTGGGCATGCTCTACGCAGTTTTCGCAGATATGACCTTCCTGACCGGCAATAAGGATCTTCACCTCGTCCCGGCTGCGGCCGCAAAAAGAACAATGCAGATGTGTTTGTTTAGCCATTATTGTTGATTATCAGGGCCTGTATAGCATACCCACCCTATCTATGAGCTACAAAACTAACAATCTGTTGCACCATTCCTCTTTAAAACTGGTTAAATAACGGGGCTTTACCGAAAAAGGGCAACAACAGCGGCTTATAGCTTGTCCATAATACCGTCCACAATACCGTACTGGATAGCCTGGTTTGCATCCATCCAGTAATCGCGGTCAAAATCCTTCAGCACTTTCTCTACCGTCTGACCGCAGTTCTCCGCCAGGATTTTAGCTCCAAGCAGCTTTGTTTTTTCTATCTGCTCCGCCTGAATCTCTATATCTGCAGAGGTTGCCCGCAGGTAGCCGCCAAGGCTCGGCTGGTGAATCATCACCTCCCCGTGCGGATAAATAAACCTTCTTCCTTTCTTGCCTACGCTTAACAGGATAGATCCCATACTGGCGGCGAGCCCCATGCAGATGGTAGATACCGGCGATTTGATAAGGCGGATGGTGTCGTAAATCACCATACCGCTGGTAACCACTCCGCCCGGGCTGTTGATATAAAATTTGATTTCCTCGCCGGGCTTGTCGGCGTCCAGCAGGAGTAGTTTGGTTACTACCTCCCTGGCCGAGCGGTCTTCCACGGCTCCCCAGAGATAAACGGAACGAGACTTCAGGAAAAGCTGTTCCATTTTCTTAAGAATATAAGGCGAGTGTTCCTCTTTAGGTGGTTTCGCCTCTTCCGTATCCGGTTCTTCTTCTTCGTCGCCTTCTGATAAATACGGGTTCTTATACAGTAAGTTCATCATCGTCTGTTTATCGTTATTATAAGGTTGATTTTTTATCTTTTTTCGGATTGGTTACGAGTACTTCATCCACGAGCCCATAGTCGCGTGCGTTTTCTGCACTCATCCAGAAGTCACGGTCACAGTCCACCGCAACCTGATCAACCGGTTTACCGCTATGGTGCGCGATAATCTCATAGAGTTCATGTTTCACCTTCCTGATCTCCCGGGCGGTAATCTGTATATCACTAGCCTGCCCTCCTATTGCCCCGCTGGGCTGGTGCAACATGATCCGGCTGTGCTTTAATGCGGTCCGTTTTTTAGCCGCACCGGCGCAAAGCAATACCGCGCCCATACTCGCTGCCATGCCGGTACAAATGGTGGCAACATCGGGATTAATGAACTGCATCGTATCGTAAATACCGAGGCCGGCATATACGCTGCCTCCCGGGCTGTTCAGGTACATCTGGATGTCGCGCGTGCGGTCTGTGCTTTCCAGGAAAAGTAATTGCGCGGTTACGATGTTTGCCACATAATCATTCACCGCCTCTCCCATAAAAATGATCCTGTCCATCATCAGGCGGCTGAAAACGTCCATACTGGCCACATTCAAAGGCCTTTCCTCAATGATATATGGGGTGAGACCGGTTACCTGGTGATTTATTACATTCTGAACCGTAGCACTACTGATGCCCTTATGTTTTACCGCGTATTTCCCGAATTCTTTTCCAAAATCCATGTTGATTATTTTACTCGTTGAAGGTAAGAGATTTAGATATATGAGCAAATGATACACAAATACTGTGCAAAGTGCCGGTTCCGACAAAAGGGCAGTGATGTAATAACCACAGAAAGCGGATTTTATTTCCGGGCGGTGAGGCAGGCTTGCCTCGCTGCCGATTCATATGGTTTGGATTGCTGCTTGAATAATCTGCAGGTTTTGTAACGACGGAAAACCTGGTTGCAAAAAAAGACCCGGGCGGTGCCGGGTCTTTTAAATGATATAAAAGCGTGATCAATGATGGTGGTGATGCAGCTTCGATGCGAACTCGCCGGCGCTGATCTCCTGTTCGCTGGCCTTGACCTGCTGTTCCAGTGCTTCAAACAGTTTTTCCGTGCTGATGCGATGGTAAGCATCCTCCACGTATTTCTGATCCTTCATCATCCGGTTCACGTAATCGTCTACCCAGGGCTGATCGTCTGCAAGCGACTGCATGCCCATATAGCCGAACAATTGTTGCTTAGCGAATGCTTTGATATCTTCCGGCTTTACCTCGATGTTATTATCAGCTATCAGCTTGCTGCTGATAAGTGTCCACTTCAGCTGGTTGGCAAAGGTGGGATACTCCTGCTCTGCCTCTTCGGCAGTCTTTGGTTTTTCCCCGCCGGTCTGCAGCCATTTTTTAAGGAAAGATTCCGGGAACTCGATCTGTGTGTGGTCAACCAGCAAATGATAGATCTGGTCGTGCACCTGGTTTTTTGCCTGTTGCTCGTAGTATTTTTCGATCTCCGCTTTCAGGGCGTTCCTCAGATCCGCTTCAGAAGTGATATTATTGTTGGGGTAAGCTGCTTTAAAAAATTCTTCGTTCAGTTCTGCTTTCTCGATCAGTCCAACCTTGCTGATGTTCATGCGGAACTGTTTTCCCGCGGCGTCCTCAGCTGAG
>DASVBM010000186.1:0-6894 GCA_036375835.1 Chitinophagaceae bacterium
ACTACCCGCAACATTGTAGAAAACTCGGTGAAACTCGCCTATGCCGCATTGAAGTTTTCACTCGGTATTCCACAGCGCGATACGGTGGTGTTGAAAGAGGAGTTATCGATCGAAAAAATCAGGGAAAACATCCTGGACGAAAGCTTCAGCTATTCAGACAGGCCGGAGATAAGGGTAATGGAAAACGCAAAGAAGATGCAGCAGCTCGACCTGAAGCGCAACCAGCTCGGTTATATACCCACCGTTGCGGCGCAGGTGAACTATTCGGTCAATGGTATGGGGCAGAAATTCTTTACCGATAAGAATACTACCTGGCTGCGCAGTTCGTTCATTGGTTTGAACGTGAGTATCCCCATATTCGACGGACTGCAGCGCAGGTTCAAGATACAACAGTCGCGCTTAAAGGTTGAAAAAGCAGCCAATAACCTCGAGTATGTAAAGCAGGCGATTGACCTGGAGCAATACGCGATGCGTGAAACCCTGAGGAATTCGTTGCTTAACCTCGATGCGCAGCAAAGGAACATGCAGCTGGCCGAGCGGGTATTCAATACCACGAAGATCAAATTCCAGGAAGGTCTGGGTAGCAGTTTTGAAGTGCTGCAGGCAGATGCCGACTACCAGACCGCCCAGGCGAATTATTTCAACGCGCTGTACAACGCCATCGTGGCGAAGATCAGCTACCAGCGTTCTTTAGGAAAACTGAACTAACAATAATACTTCCACACACCTCAAGTTAATTATATGAAGCAACTGATCAGCTACACTTTCTTCATTGCCGCCATAGCCGCGTTCGCAGGCTGTGGAAAGAGCGACAAGAAAATCAATGCTACCATAACAGAGAAAAAAACCGAACTCGGGAAAAAGAAAAACGAGCAAACCAAACTTGCCGAAGAGATCAGGCAGCTCGAGGAAGAACTCGCCAGGATCGATACCGGCGCAGCAAAGATCAGCAATGCGAAGCTGGTGAGCGTGATGCCGCTCGCTACGGGCAGGTTCGAACATTTTATCGAACTGCAGGGGAAGATCGAAGCCGACAATATATCCTACGTAACGCCAAAATACGGCGGCGGACAGGTACGCGCGGTTTACGTGAGCCAGGGCCAGCAGGTACGCCGCGGGCAACTGCTTCTCAAACTGGACGATGCGATCGTACGCCAGCAGCTCGTTGCCGCACGCAGCGGCTTGAATACCCTGCAGACCCAGCTGAACACGGCAAGGGATATATACAACCGGCAGAGCAACCTCTGGAAGCAGGGTATCGGGACCGAAGTACAGCTGATACAGGCAAGGACCAACGTAGCCACGCTTGAATCTCAGCTCACCACCGCAAGAGAAAATGTGAAGACGATAGAGCGCCAGCTGGACGGCACAAACGTGCGGGCAGATGTAAGCGGGGTTGCCGATGTGGTGAACGTTCGCGTGGGCGAGTTCTTCCAGGGATTTCTTGGAAATGCGCCGCAGATCGTTATCGTGAATAGCAGCTCGCTCAAGGCGGTGGCTATGGTTCCGGAAACTTACGCCAGCAGGGTGAAGATCGGCTCGCCGGTACAGGTGGTGCTGCCCGATCTCGGCAACCAGTCGTACAACTCGAAGATCTCGATTTCAGGGCGCCAGATCTCATTAGACACCCGGAGTTTCGAAGTGGAGGCAAAGATCCCTTACAATGCTTCGATAAGGCCAAACCAGATCGCAAAGCTTCGGATACAGGACTACGCGGTGGCTAATACCATGATCATACCGGTGAATACGGTGCAAACCGATGAAAAAGGGAAGTACGTGTTTGTGGCGGTGCAGGAAGGCGACCGTACCGTTGCGCGTAAAAAACCAATCGGCGTAGGGGAGCTGAACGGCGAGATGATTGAAGTGCGGGTGGGATTGAAGCCGGGTGACCGGCTGATCACCGAAGGTTACCAGAATCTTTACGAAGGACAGGTGATCAGCGTGGTGCGGTGATGCACAGCGGAAACCAAACTAATGCGATAAACCAAAAATTTTCCCAATGAAAGTGATTGACGGGATTGCGAAAAAATTTAAGGAATTCAAGCCAACCAGTTGGTCTATCGACAACCGGACGGCCATATATATCATCACCATACTGATATCGGTGTGGGGGCTGTTCCGGTTTTATACTATGCCCAAGGAGCAGTTCCCGGATATCGTGGTGCCTACTATATCGGTAACCACGATCTATTTTGGTAATTCAGCAAAAGATATCGAAAACCTCGTCACCAGGCCTATCGAAAAACAGATCAAGGCGATCAGCGGCGCGAAGGTTAATAAGGTGAATTCGATCTCTCAGCAGGACTACAGCCTGATCATCGTGGAATTCGACACGGATGTAAAGACAGACGTGGCAAGGCAGAAAGTGAAAGACGCGGTAGACAAGGCGCGGACAGACCTGCCCACCGACCTCACGCAGGAGCCGAACATCATGGAGTTCGACTTCAGTGAAATGCCGATCATGTATGTAAACATCAGTGGCAACTACGACGGTATGCAACTGAAGGAGTACGCCGACAAAATGCAGGATCATTTCGAGGAGATGAAGCAGATCAACCGCGCCGATATTGTGGGTGCGCCGGAACGGGAGATCCAGATCAACGTGGACCCGTACAAAATGGAAGCGGCCAAGCTCACGTTCCAGGATATCGAAAACGCCGTGAATTATGAGAACAGGGACATTACCGGTGGGTTGGTAACGGTGGGCGATATGAAGCGGACGATAAGGATGAAAGGGCAGTTCAGTTCGGCCCTGGACATGAATAATATCGTTGTAAAGAATATCAACGGGGCGCCGATCTACCTGCGGGACGTTGCGCAGCTGGTGGACACAGTAAAAGAAACCGAGAGTTATGCGCGGCTGGATGGAAACAACGTTATTACACTGAATATCGTGAAGCGCGCCGGCGAGAACCTGATTGAAACCGCGCACGGCATCAAGGAGAAGGTAAAAGAAATGCAGAAAGCCGGCGAGATTCCGCCGGATCTGAAAGTGGTGATCACCGGTGACCAGAGTATCCAGACGGAAACGTCTTTCAAGGATCTTGTGAATACGATCGTGATCGGCTTCATACTGGTTCTGCTGATCCTGATGTTCTTTATGGGGGTTACCAACGCGTTCTTCGTGGCGCTGAGCGTTCCGCTTTCGGTGTTTGTAGCCTTTATGTTCCTGCCGCTGGGAAATTTCCTGGTAGGTGGAAACATTACCCTGAATTTCATCGTGCTGTTCGCCTTGCTGTTTGGCCTGGGTATCATCGTTGACGACGCCATCGTGGTGATCGAGAATACTCACCGCATTTATCACAATGGCAAGGTGCCGATCATACGTGCTGCCAAAGAAGCCGCGGGCGAGGTCTTCATACCGGTGCTCGCCGGTACGCTAACCACGCTTGCGCCCTTCTTCCCGCTGCTGATGTGGAAGGGTATCATCGGTAAGTTCATGATATACCTGCCGGTGATGCTGATCCTGACTTTGGCGGCCTCACTGGTAGTGGCTTTCTTCATTAACCCGGTATTTGCCGTGAGCTTTATGCAACCGGAGGGAAGGGAATACGACGAACCCCGCAGGACTGTATTTAAAAAGAAATGGTTCTGGACGGCTGTGATTGGCGGGCTGGTGCTGCACCTGTTCGGTTTGATACCCGAAGACGGGGCCGGCTGGCATGGTGTGGCCAATTTCCTCTGGCTGATGGCGATCCTGATGGTCTTCCATTTTTATTTCCTGCGCGATGTTATTCACAGTTTCCAGGAAAGAGCGCTGCCGGGGGTGATGCGCCGTTACGAGAAGCTGCTGCGTTGGGTATTACATGGCAGAAGGCCGATCCTGGTGTTTGTAAGCCTGTTTGGGATTTTTGTTATCTCCATACTTGCGCTGGTGATCCGGAAGAATGATGTGGTATTCTTCCCCAGCGGTGATCCGAAGTTCGTTTACGTTTACGTGAAGATGCCGGCGGGTACTTCGGCGGAAACAACGGATTCCGTTACCAGGGTGCTGGAGCAAAGGGTGTATAAGGTACTGGGAGACCAGCAACCCGGTAAAGCGGGAAGTATCGTGGAAAGCGTGATCTCGAATGTGGCGGTGAGTGCGAACAACCCGAGGGATAACAACCGCAGCGTGCAGTCGAACCTTGGCCGGATACAGGTGTCTTTTGTACCATTTGAAGACCGAGATGGAAAAACCACTGCTCCGTATCTTACGAAGATCAGGGAAGCAGTGCAGGGAATACCCGGCGCCTCCGTTGAAGTACGGCAGGAAGACGCGGGCCCGCCAACAGAAGCACCGGTGAACATCGAAATCATCGGTGATAATTTCGAAGATATATCGCGTGTTGCTGTCGACCTGAAAAACTACCTCGATACGAACAGGATCGAGGGTATCGAAAACCTGGCGCTTGACGTAGACCTCACCAACCCCGAGATCACCATCAATGTTGACCGCGAGCGTTCCTTACGGGAAGGACTGAGCAGTGCTCAGGTGGGAATGGCCATCCGTACGGCGGTATTCGGTAAAGAAGTGAGCAAACTGAAGGATGACGAAGACGAATACAAGATCCAGCTAAGGCTGAACCAATCGGTTCGTAACAACATCAGTGACCTGATGGCTTTGCGTATCACTTTCCGTGATTTTGCAACCATGCAGATCAAGCAGGTGCCGCTGAGCGCGGTAGCAACAGTAGACTATACCAGCACACCGGGCGCGGTGAAGCGAAAGAACACCAGGCGCACGATCCAGTTGCAGTCGAACGTTCTCCACCCGTCGATGACCGCGTCGATCAACCAGCAGCTTGCGGTAAAGATCCGCGAGTTCAGCAGCAGTTACAAAATGCCGGCCGATGTTACCATCCGCCAGACCGGGGAAAGCGAACAGCAGAAAGAAACGATGTCTTTCCTGGGCACATCGCTGATTATGGCGCTGATGCTCATCTTCCTGATCCTGGTGCTGCAGTTCAACAGCCTGAGCAAACCTTTTATCGTACTGACGGAGATTTTTTTCTCCATCATTGGTGTATTCCTCGGCTATGCTATTACCGGCATGACGATGCCGACCATCATGGTGGGAGTGGGTATCATCGGTCTTGCCGGTATTGTGATAAAGAATGGTATCCTGCTGATTGAATTTACCGACGAGCTTCGCGGCCGTGGTTATAAGATCAGGGAAGCCGCGATACAGGCGGGAAAGATCCGTATCATACCGGTAATGCTCACGGCGGTGGCAACGATACTCGGGCTGCTGCCCCTTGCGGTCGGTTTCAATATCAATTTCACTTCGTTCTTTACTACGCTGAACCCCCATATCTTTTTCGGCGGAGACAGCGTGGTATTCTGGGGGCCGCTGAGCTGGACGATCATCTTTGGTTTGATCTTCTCGTTCTTTCTTACACTTGTAATGGTGCCGAGTATGTACCTGATCTCGCAACGGCTGAGGCGGCCAATGGAGCAGTTCTACGGAACCAAGTACATTGCATTACTCGGTTTCCTGGGGCCATTCTTTTTCATTTTCGTGGGCATCATGTTCCTGGTGCGGCGGATGCAGGGAAGGAAGGTCTGGATGGGACAGCCGGCAACCCGGAAGATTTAAGCATAGTTTAGTTACAGTGAAACGGGCCGCCAGCAATGGCGGCTTGTTTCATTTTGTTACACAACAGCTTGTTTATATGGTTATACGCTAATGTAAAACATGTCGCAGATCATTTGTTAGAAACCCGCGAACACAGTACATTAGGAAAAATTAACTGGCCGATGTACCGCAATTGTATCCTGTTCGTCTGCATGATTTTTCCTGTGTTTGTATTTGCCGGAAAAGACACAAACGTCGTGATCTCACAGGCGAAGGAAGTCTATGAATTCGTATACAACAAGCGCAGCGAGTCGGTTCAGGTAAAGCAGAGTACCACCACTACCTATTATTGTAATTCATTTCGAACAACGCTGGATATCGTTGAAATGTACGATGACCAGACTACGATCGACGACGTCAGCTTTACAGTGGATGGGAAAAAGCCTAAAGACATCAAGCCCGCCTACGATTATTACTCAGTGGACAATATCTTTTATTCGGATGCCCGTGTCTGTTATTTTGAGCTGCCCCTGCAGCAAAAAGGCAGCAGCACCGAGGTGCGGTTTGAGAAAACCATCACGGACCCGCGGTATTTCACAAGCATCTATTTCACTGAGCCGTATAACGTTCGTAGAAAAGAAGTGGTGGTGATCGTGCCGAGGTGGATGAAAGTCGAGCTGCTTGAAAAGAATTTCAAAGGATACAATATCAGCCATAAGTCCGTTTACGACGCGTCCTCCGACGCGGACGTACATACATTTGTGGTAACGAACGCAGCGGCCACCGTTTCGGAACGCCAGAGCCCCGGTCCCTCTTACGTGTACCCGCACCTGTTCATCCTCACCAAGTCTGCATCACCCGGGGATAATAGCTTCACCTATTTCAACACGCTGAAAGACCAGTATGCCTGGTACCACAGCCTGGTAAAGGACGTTGAGAATGACAAGGCGATACTGAAGGCCAAGGCGCAGGAGATTACCAAAGGACTCAGCACCGATCTTGAAAAAGTGAAGGCGATATTTTACTGGGTACAAAACAATATCCGCTACATCGCTTTCGAGGATGGGTTAGCGGGTTTTCGTCCGGATAAAGCCCACGAAGTGCTGCGCAAAAAATACGGAGACTGCAAAGGCATGGCACACCTTACACGGGAATTGCTGAAAAGCCTTGGTTACGATGCAAGACTTGCCTGGATCGGCACGAACCATATTGCACATGATTACAGCACTCCGAACCTCAGCGTGGACAATCACATGATCTGCGCCCTGAATTTCCAGGGAGCGATGTATTTCCTGGATGCGACCGAAACATATATAGGCTTCAACGAATACGCTGAA